>CAZEAH010000646.1:0-1930 GCA_964510075.1 uncultured Leptospirales bacterium
TACGGCCGGCGCCGAGGTCATCGTGGAGAGCGGAAAGGCCTGCGCCTTTACCAAGCTCGGAATTCCCGATGCGTACGCCATCGTGGGCTATCCCGAGGACCTCTACAACCACTACAAGATCGACGCGGACGGGATCGTCGCGGCGGTGAGCGCGCTCATGGGCCGCGAGATAGAGGAAGACGAAAACTGGGACGACGAGACATGATGGGGGAGGCGGAACATGGCAGATAAGGTCGACTTGACGGTTCGCATCATCCTCCGCTCTATCCTCCCGCTGTTCAAGACACTGTACAACGAGGGGGGAGGCCTGTATAAAAAGCTTCTTGCGGGGATCGACGGTACCATACAGTTCTCGATTAAAGGGACGGAAACGGGAGCGTATCTTCAGTTTAAGGACGGCGTGCTCGACGTGATCCAGGGCGTCATTCCGAACCCGGACGTACACATCGCGTTCAAGAATGCCGGCGACATGATCGCGCTCTTCACCGGCGGCAAGGGGGGGCTCCCTTCGGTGTCGGGCGCCTGGCGGCTCGGGCTGCTCCTCAAGCTGGTGCCGCTCTTCCTGGGGCTCCTGCTTCTTATGCCCGACAACAAACCGAAGAACCCCAAGAAGCGCGAGCTGAAGATCAAGCTCACCATGTACATGGTGACCAACGCCCTGTCACAGCTCAACAAGGGAGGCGACGCCGACATGAACGCCTGGACGGCGAAACAGCCCGACCGCATCTACCAGCTCTCGGTGCAGCCCGAGGGGCCCGCGGCCTATCTCCGCGTGAAGGCCGGCAAGTCCAAGTCGGGCCACGGTATCTACGGCCGCAAGGCGCCGTTTATCCACATGATGTTCAACGGGATCGACGGGGCCTTCAAGGTGATGGGCGAGGCTAAGGACACGGTAAAGGCGATGGGCGACGGCGATGTGCGGGTGGAAGGCTCGCCGGAATACGCCGGGGTGCTCGGCAGTTTTATGGTGCGCGTTCAGGACCTCCTCACGCCGCCCGCGAAGTAAAGCGCGGCCGGTCGCGTTGCCGGCAGTATATACTCACTACACTGGGTAAAAGTACTCACTGTAGTGAGTATATCGTATGTACCGTTACCCGCCGTACAGCCTCGGCGTACCCGCATCTTCCCTCCATGTGGCCTTGCTTACGACAAGCATCACGATAAGGCTTACCGCGAGACTCGCGATGATCGGCTCGATCCACGACGGAAGCATCCCGCCGAGTTTCAGGCCGTACAGGGCCACAACCGTAACGGAGGCGGCCGCGGCGGACGATACGGCCCCCGCCGTGGTTGCCTTTTTCCAGAAGATCGCGGCCATGGCCGGAATGAAAATACCCGAAACGAATATGGCGAAGGCGAGGAGCAATATGTCGAAGATTCCCCGCATGCCGAGCGCGAAAACGATTCCGGCCGCGCCTATGAATAGTATGAACAGGCGCGTGACGAGCAGAAGTGTTGTGTCGCTCGCGGCGGGCCTGAAGGCCTTCACGATGTCCTGGCTGAAGGTGGTTCCGGAGATGAGAAGCGCCGTGCTCGCGGTTGACATCATGATCGCGAGCATCGCCGCGACGCAGAGTCCGGTAACCACGGGCGGAAGGTGGTTGGCCACCTCGAGCGGGATGACGGCATCGCCCGCGCCCCCGGCGAGGGTCGGGAAAAGCCTTGTCGCGGCCACTCCCAGAAAAACAACGACAATACTCCAGTAGATGTAAACCCCGCCCGCGGCGAACATACTGCGCCTGATCATCCCGGCGTTGCGCGCGGCTGAGGCGCGCTGCCAGAGCGAGGGATCGATGAGGCAGAACGGGAGTTCGAGGCCTTGCTCAGGGAAAATCCCGACTCGTCCGTCGTCGCGGCCCTGCTCCGCTCGGTCCGATCCTGGCGCTGAATGCCGATTAGTTAGCGCCGACCACTACAAACCCTGCCCAGT
>CAZEAH010000647.1:0-1925 GCA_964510075.1 uncultured Leptospirales bacterium
CGCCGCGGCGGCAGACGCGATGGACGACATGTCGCCCTCGATGAAATCGATGCCGGTGATGCCGCGCGCCCTCGCCGAGGCGATAAACTCCCGCGCGCGCGACCTGCTGCGGCATACGATCTTTACATTGTATCCGGCGGCGGCCAGGGTCTCGGCCATCGCCGCCCCGATTCCCCTGTTCCCCCCGGTGATAACCACTCCCCTTTTCATGCCGGCCTCCGCGTGTAACGACACTCCGCCGGGAGCGGGGCGTGTCGCCACACGAATAAATTATTTAGAACATTTTTCTAGAATATTTTTCCAGTATGGATACGAAGCCGCCGCCGGCAAGCACTTTTCGGCCGTGGGAGGCGCGTGCCCGCGGCGGGGCGCGGGAGGACGGCCCCGGCGGTCAGGCATTCAGGAGTCCCTGCGTCCTCTCCACGGCTTGAACACCGATATCCAGACCATCACCACCAGGAAGGCGACCTGGACCACGCCCCAGAAGGCCACCATGGAGCTGTTGTGAATGAAGAGCGGGTGCAGAAGCGCGTCGGCCCGAGCGGTGAGCGCAATGGCCGTGTTAGCGTTGAGCCACGGGCCCAGGCAGAAGGTCCCGAAGAGGATCTGCGCCACGGTGAGGGCCCACTTCACCGCAAGCCAGCGGTGCCTGAAGAAGCCCCAGTTCGTGAACATGCCGTACACCAGGCCCGCGGCCAGGTTCCCCATGGCTCCCGGTATGATGACGAAGTCGTCGACGATCTTCATGGCCGCCCACGTGGCGTAGAGCTCGTCCCCGCCGAAGGGCGAGGAGAGATAATAGACGAGCACGATGCTGAGCCCTCCGCCGACCCACATTGCGACGAACAGGAGGTGCAGGGTTTTGAGCCAGCGCGTCGGAGCGGGACCGAGCTTCTTCATTCCTGGGAGCCTCCTCTGAATGGATGATCTCGGAGTGTACACGGGTATAACAGCGGGGCAAGCACAAATCAGGCGGCCTTTGGGCCCGCCCGTCGCGCTTATTCCCGTTATTCGGCTCACTTGCCGGTAAACTTCGGCTTGCGCTTTTCGGCGAAGGCGGTGAAGGCCTCGAAGAGGTCGTCGGAGGGCACTATGTTCGCGCTCACCGAGGCGACGTACTTGAGGGCGTCGTCGACGGTCTTGCCGATGCCGTAGTTCAGCACCACCTTGGACGCCTGCACGGCCAGCGGGGAATTCATTGCGATCTCGAGCGCCATGGCCTCGGCTTCCTTCATAAGCGTCTCCTGGTCCCTGTACACCTCGTTGACCAGGAGGATCTCTTTCGCGCGCTTCGCCGTGATGTTGTTGGCCCGGTAGGCGAGCTCGCGCGCGTGGCCCTGGCCCACGATGTGCGGGATGCGCTGGAGCACGCCGACATCCGCCACGAAGCCGACCGCGGCCTCGCGGAGCGAGAAGACCGCGTCCTCGGTGCAGAGCCTGATATCGCAGGCCGTGATCATGTCGAGCCCCGCCCCTATGCAGATGCCGTGCACCGCGGCGATGACGGGCTTGCGGCAGCGCTCTATGCAGGTCATGGTCTCCTGGAGCTGGTAGATCTTCGGGAGGAACTTCCATTTGGTGCCGCCCTTCTGGTTCTGGTCGGCGATCTCGGAAACGAAGCCGCTCATCTCGACAAGGTCGATGCCGGCGGAAAATCCCGGCCCCTTGGCGGCGAGGATGATCGCGCGGATCTCCGGGTCGTTGTCCAGGTCGGCGAACACGGCCGGGCTTTCGAGCCAGGCCGGCGGATTCATCGCGTTCTTCTTTTCGGGCCTGTTGAGGTACACCCACGCCAGCGGCGGCTTTTTTTCGACGAGATAGAACGTGTATTCGCTCATGGCGCTCTCCTGCGGGTATGATTGAATTGCCGGTTAAGCCTACAGGCGCTCCCGGGGAAGTCAAGGGATTATCGGATGCGCGCGGGT
>CAZEAH010000648.1:0-1917 GCA_964510075.1 uncultured Leptospirales bacterium
GGAACACCTTGCGGCCGTTGGCGTCGCGCTCGCCCGAGAGGCCCATCACGGTGTTGGTGATGGTCGAGCCGCGGTCGGCCTCGAACATTTCCAGCCCCGCGTCCCAGCGGCTGCCGATCCAGACCATGCCCGCGGGGTTCACCGCGGCGCGCGCCGGTGCGGGCGCGTACTCGAAACCGCCGATCGAAAGCGGCGCGTATTCACGCGCCACGGGCCGGCGACGCTCGATGTTTTCGAACATCTCCCCGGCGAACAGAAGCAGGCGGGCGCGCTCGTCCTCCTTCATGATGTCGTACATGTCGGGCGAGAAGGCCCCGGCGAATCTCATGCCCAGGTCCTCCGAAACGGCGCGCAGGTAGTTATGCGCCGTATGGTCGAAAAAGTGGATGGAGGTGGTGATGACCCCCGCGTATTTACCGGCAAACGCCCCCTCCGCTCCGCGCTCCCATACCAGCTCGATGAAACGCTTGCACTGCGATGGAACGAGCAGCACGTAGAGCGGCGCGGCCCACAGCACCGCGTCGGAACTTCGGACATCGTCGATTATCGAATCGAAAAAGGCCGTGTCTTTCTCGATGCGCTTTATCATGCGCCCGATATGTTGGACCCCGTATTCGTGCATTGGAAATTTCTTCCGGATGTAGTTGACGTACTGCAGCGTCACGCTTAAATCGCCCTTCGGGCTTCCGCTCAACACCGTAATCTTCATTGCTCACCCCTCTCGATTATTCCGCTTTCCGCACTCCTTCGCTTTCGTCCCCGTGTCCCGGCCTCCGCCGTGCCGGCGGCCGTGCCGTCCTTTTCGAGCGCTTCGAGGAACCGGGCGTACCAGCCACGCTGGAAACGATAGAACTCGATGCCGAAATCGAGCGTGCTCATCCTGAACTCTCCCGCCCGCGCTCCCTTCAGGCCGTCCCGCAGCGAAAGGAGCTCGGCGAGCCTTCCCTCGACGGCGGAAATGTACTCCCGAATATGCCGTGTGCGTGTCGGCCCGTCGGCATGATCGTAAAAGAACATCTTCAACAGGGACTCCTCCCGAACGTTGGCGAGTCGTGGCGACCTCTCGAGCCATTCCATAAAGCGCGTTCGTCCCTTCGGCGTGATGCTGTACACGTTCTTGGCCCTTCCGCGCTCAAGGCGCCGTTCCAGCTTTACCAGCTTTTCCCGTTCAAGCCTGCGGAACGCCGGATAGATGCTCCCCAGGCTGGTGTTGAAGAAAAACTCCGTGCTCCCTCCCATGGCCTTTTTGACCTCGTAGCCGGTCATGGGACGGCGCATCAGAAAGCCCAGTAGGATGTTTTCCTGCATAGCCTACCTTGATATATATCATTTTGATATATATCATCAAAATCCATATCACGCCGTCGTGTCAATAGTTATTTGCATCCCGAGGAATAAAAATTCGCGCGGCCGCCGACCTGCGGCGCCGTGGCGATTCCGGCATGCGTCGGGGATTACATTCCGCGCGGAAGGGGTGCGACCGTCAGTCCGCGTCGGGGATGCCGATGCGTTCCTGGACCGATTCCGGATCGCTGAAGGCGGGATCGAGCTCCCGAAGCCTTCTCATCTCGAGGGCAGCGTCTCCGCTGCGGCCGAAGGACAGAAGAAGCGCCGCGCGACGGTACCGGTAATCGGCGTTATCGGGCTCAAGCTCGACGGCCCTGTCGACAAACGAGAGGGCGCGCTCGTTCTCTCCGACCTTCGCGAAAATGCGGCCGGCCGCCATCGCCTGAGCGGCACCGAGCGCGGAAGGAACGAGAGAGCGCGCCACCTCGGCCGCCCGCTCGTACTTTCGACGGTTGAAGAGGTCGACCGCGTCGCGGATACTGGCGGCCGCCTTCATCGGCCGGCCCATGGCGGCGATAAGCAGGGTAAGGTCGTCGCGCGAACGGCTCGACGCGTTCTTCTGGAAAGATT
>CAZEAH010000649.1:0-1916 GCA_964510075.1 uncultured Leptospirales bacterium
ACTCGGAGGAGACGCGCCGGTTCTACGAGGACTTCCTCGGCCTGCCGCTCGCCGGCACGCTCTGGATCAAGGAGTCGAAGAGCGGCCGCCGCACCGACACGCTGCACACGTTCTACCGCATGGACGACGGCTCGTACCTCGCCTTCTTCGAGGCGCCGGACATGCCGTTCGAGTTCAAGCCGCAGCACGACTACGACCTGCACATCGCGCTCGAGGTCGAGCGCTCGGTGCTCGAGCCGATGATGGCCAAGGGGCGCGCGGCCGGGATCGAGGTGCGCGGGATCTCCGACCACCGCTTCATCGACTCGATCTACTTCCGCGATCCGAACGGCTACGTGATCGAGCTCACCGCCAAGCGGCCGAGCCACGACCGCGAGATGGATCCGGCCACGAACGGCGCGCGGACGAAGCTCGACGCGTGGCAGGCGGCGAAGAAGGCCGGGGTCGCGCAGGCCGTGTGAAGGCGCGCTTTCGGCCGGAGCGCCTGCGAGCACAGGCGCCCGGCGCATCCCCTGGAGGAACGAAGAATGAAGCCGATGTCGGTCGCCGCGCGCGCGGTCGCGGACACCGGCGCAGGACGCTCCGGCGCGGCCGAAGACGCGCTCTCCCAGGGTGCGGCCGCCGCACGCGGCGTGGAAGTGCGCGCCGCACGGAAGGGAACGGGGATCGATACTCCACGCCGGTTCGCCGCCGGGGGAACCGGTCAACCCGCGGTAGACGACGCAGTGGGCGAGGTCGCAGGCGTCGTACCCGTTGTGGGCGCGCCCCCGGCCGTCGAAGCGGGCCTCGATGAGGAGCGCGAGGGCGTACAGCGCCTCCTCCGCGTGAGCGGGCACGGGGCCGTATTCTGCGCGGGCCGCGTCGAGCGCGTAGCGCGAAAGGCTTTCGGTGACGATGAACTCGATTTCCCCCGCGCCGGAGCGAATGGCGAGCGGCAGGGGATAGCGCCGCCGCTCGTTCCCGACCCTCGCCTCGAAGGAGCGGTCCGGGCCGGGCGTATCCATCACGAGCGAAAACCGCCCCTCCATAACGCCCGTGTCGGTCGCGAGGCCCCATCCATCGGATGAGGGCACGGGGGAGGCTTTGCGAACTTCCGCGCTCCGGCGGCCGCTCTCGTCCTCGAGGCGCGTTCCCTGCGGAAATACCAGGACAATCTACGCGATTTCGCCTTCGCGGAGAAGCCGCAGCGGTTTCGAAAGGATGCCGACGCGGACGGTGCGGCCGGCGTCGGACGAATGGCCGGATGTGACGGCCGCGGCGATGAGAAAAAACGCCGCGAGCGCGCATACTACGGTTTTTTTTATTGACATACGCACCCTCCGTCGGTATATTATGAGTGAGCACTCACTCATAATATACCGGGAGAGCGTACCTTCCCGGGGGTGGGGCGGAATTATAGAGATGGAGGTGCGTCATGCTTACTAAAATCGCGTTCGCCATGTTTTCGGTGCTGTACCAGATCATTATCATCCCCTACTACAAGACCAGGGGACTGGCCGTCGCCGCGGAGTGCCGCGCCTAGGCGGCACTCCTATTTCTTCTCCACCGAGAAACGCGCGGGAACGGACCAGCCCTGTATGGACGGCTCGTACATGCACTCCATGCGGGAGGGCTTTACGAGGAAATTCCCCGGAAGCTCCGCGCGCATGATGTAGCAGATTTCGTACGTTTCCCCCTTCCGTACGCTCGTAAAGAAGAACACCATCCGGTTGTCCCGGCGCTCGATGTGCGCGTACGGCCTGTACTCGTCGTAGGCGTTGTTAAGCACGACCTCGAAGCCGGCGGGAAGGTAGTCCTCCAGCACCAGGTACTCGAAATCGTCCTGAGCGCGGAAGCGCACCTTGACCAGTATCTCGTCGCCGACGCGGACGGGCGCTTTCGAGGAGATGGCCTGCGGCACCATGTACTCGTTGTTG
>CAZEAH010000650.1:0-1915 GCA_964510075.1 uncultured Leptospirales bacterium
ATATCGCGCCCTACCTTCCGTGGAGCGTGCCGGTGCACGTCCTGGCGGTCATCGTGCCGATGCTCTTTCTCGTACTCCTCTTTTTCGGACTGAAGCTGGCAACCTGGGTGCAGGTCATCATGACGGCCCAGCTCATCGTCGCGCTCGTCTGGTACGGCGGCGCGGGCGCGCTCTCCACATCGATCGACTTCGCCTCGAACCTGCCGCAGGGCGTCGGCGGACTGGTTATGGCGACAATCCTGAGTTACAGCGTCTGCATGGGCTTCCAGGTGATCGCCGAGATGGGAGAGGAGATGGTCAACGCGCGCCGGAACATTCCGCTGTCGCTTCTCATAGGGGGCGGTATCGTGCTGGTCATCTATCTGCTGGTGGGAATGGTATTCATCTCGTCGGTGCCGTACGATTTCGAGGCGATAAAGGCGATGAAGGCGCCGCTTATGGAGACCGGGGCCCGGTTTCTCAGCCCCTTCTGGGTAGCGCTCCTCAGCCTGGGCGCCCTCAGCGCGGGGCTTACTTCGTTCAACGCCGGAGCGATCGCGTTGCCACGAGAGCTATTCTCGCAGGCGCGCGACGGCGTGGCCCCTGCGCTCTTCGGGAGGATCGACCGGCGCACAGGCACGCCGTTTAACGCGGTGATCGCCTATTTCGTGTTCACGGTCGTCCTCATCCTCTTTCGGCAGAGTATCGACTTCTACGGCGTGATGACGGCCGTTGGAATCCTGCTCATGACGGCGCTGGTGGCCGTAGCGGCGGTGCGCCTGCCGTCCCGGTTCCCTGAGCGCCATGCAGGTTCCTACTTTAAAATGAGCAGGCCGGCGCTCGTCGTCGCCGCGGTGGTATCGGTCCTCTCGTCGCTCGGTTTCGTGTTCATCGTGCTCACCGAGGCGCCGGTTGTCGGCCTGATCTACGCGGCATGGGTCGTCGCGGTGCTGGTCTACTATCGCCTGCGCGTCGGCTGGCTCAGGAAAAACGGCTTCGACTGGGAGGGGACGATAGCCCGCATTCCGGGCTTCGACGAGTAGGGTGTCAGGCCTTGAGGGCTTCGGCTATCAGGGCCGCGGCCCTGGGCATGTCCTCCCGTCCGACGACCATGCTGGCCACGGCCCGCAGGGTCTGGCTGTCGGAGGGGAGGATGTAGACGCCCGCCTCATACGCCTTCAGCATCACCTCGACGGGACTCAGCGAGCGGTGCCCGAAGCGCACTATGTTGGTCTGTACGGCGGACGGGTCGATCACGATGCCCGGAACGGCCGCCAGCTCCTCCGCCAGCAGTTTCGCGTTGGCGTGGTCCTCGGCCAGGCGCTCGCGATTGTGCTCCAGCGCGTAGAGCGCGCCGGCGGCGATTATCCCCGCCTGGCGCATATAGCCGCCGAACTGCTTCATGAAGCGCCGCGCGCGCTTGATGAATTCGGCCGTGCCGGCCAGCGCCGAACCCACCGGCGCCCCAGGCCCTTGGAAAAGCACACGCTCACCGAATCGAAATGGCGCGCGTACTCGCGTTCGGGAATGCCCGTTGCGACCGAAGCATTCCACAGCCGCGCGCCGTCCAGGTGCATGCCCAGTCCGTTTGTTGCGGCGAGCGCGGCGATCTCCTCGACGCGTTCAATGGGCCAGATGGAGCCCCCTCCGCGGTTCTGCGTATTCTCCAGGCAGATAAGCCTCGTGCGGGGAAAGTGCAGGTTCTCAGGGCGAAGCAGGGCCGACACGGCCTCCGCGGTGAAGACGCCGCGCTCGCCCTTCACCAGCCGGCACATGACGCCGGAGAGCGCCGCCGGCGCGCCGGCCTCGTAGTAATACACGTGCGCCTGCTCCTCGATGATGATTTCGTCCCCGGGCTCGGTGTGCGCGCGCAGGGCCGTCTGGTTGGTCATTGTGCCGCTCGGCATGTACGACGCGGCCTCCTTGCCC
Source organism: uncultured Leptospirales bacterium (assembly GCA_964510075.1). GTDB lineage: Bacteria > Spirochaetota > UBA4802 > UBA4802 > UBA5368 > MVZN01. Next base: position 1,909 of record CAZEAH010000650.1, read on the forward strand.
AGGATCT
>CAZEAH010000651.1:0-1914 GCA_964510075.1 uncultured Leptospirales bacterium
GGCAAGGCCCGATTCAACCATCGCGAAACCAAGGTTCATAAAGAAGACGAGAAACGCCGCGAACAGAACCCAGACGGTGTCAACGCCGACCGCCATGGCCGTTTTAAGGGCGTCCAGGGCTTCTTGCGATACCGCCGCGGGCGCAGCGTCCGCAGCGAATGAGGCTGTCGACGCGCAGATGAGGAGCGCGATCGCCAGAATTCCTGATAACTTTTTCATAAGCCCCCCGGAAAAGTGGAATTGTTACTCTGCCATTCGGGTAGCATAAACCGTGCCGGTGTTCGGCGGAATCTACATATCTGACGGAGAAGCTCGTGGAAGAAGAGCCACAGGGAGGAATTTAACGCCGTTGTAATATGCCGTTGCGCGAAGTCTATGTTTCGGGGGCCTCAGGAATGGAAAAGCGTGATATGTCACGACGGCCGGGAGGGCGCGTCGATACATAATTGTACCCTCAGGCCATTGTTCGATACAATAGCGTATCGGTGCTGAGATGGAACGAACCGGTTTTGCGGCCTATAACGGCCTGTGCCCGGTTGCAGGGGGAGAATCACCGCTTCCGCGATAGTCGTGTACCCACGGGCCTCGCTTCAGCTTGTGGCGGAAGTTCGTCGAATCGTCTTCTATAATTTTTTCAAGATATTCGATTTGCCGTTCTATGGCTTCAAGATACAGATTTGTATCGATGCCATGCCGGTGCTTGAAGTGGTGCTGGGAATAGATGTGAATGTTCTGATAGGACTCGGACAGGCGTTTCTTCGTTATCTGATAGAAATCGACCGTCTTTCGGAGCAGATCGAATTCCGTATCAAACCCGGCAATCCCCGCCTCCTTGAATTCATAATAGAGGAAAAGGAGCTTCTCGAGATAGGCGCGGTCCGACATCTGGCCCAGGATGTCCGCCGTGCCCAGTATGCAGCCGGCGTACTGTTCGGCGTCGGAAGCGAAGGGGATTGTGTCCAGATCGACGCTGAGTCCGGTGCAGCGGATTGTATTGGTGATGACGCGTATCGATTCATCGTCCAGGCCGAAGGCGTCGCGGTTCTTCATAAGGAAATTCACGCTGCGCTCGACGTGAGTGGCGGTATATTTTGCGCCGGTGCCCTCCGTGTCCCATGATTCCTGGATATAGCCGGTATCGTGCAGCAGTGCGGCGCAGAAGAGGTTTTCCACGATGTCGACGGGAAGGGGAGGATTCTGAATGTTGAATCCGTCGACGATGCGCGCAGAGGCGAGCAGGGCATCCATTGTATGCGTCAGATTGTGGTATTCCGTATTGCACGCGCGGTATCCCGAAAACCTGCCCGCAAACAGCCTGCGGACAATTTGTACCGCGCGGGATACGCGGGAATGGCGTCTGGCGGAGTAATGGCGGTTGAAAATGCCCCGTACCTCGGCGGCGACCGCCGCGGGCTTCTGTGAAGCCAGCAGACTCGAGAGCTGGGGAACGTCGTCTCGATGTGACATTTTTTCCTCCTTTGTCTGAGGGGCACGTACGGTCAAGAGTCAGCGGTCCTGTATATGTTGTGTACCCTGAATAAGCATTCCCTGCGCCGACAGTAAACCTTATACCGATTCACGAAGCAATTGCATTAATAGTTCAGGGTGCCTTGGAAAGTGCAAAAAATTAATATTTTTTTATCGTGTAACGCCGTACTGAACGGCGTTCAGTTGTCCGAAAAGGACATCAGGCCGAAATTGAGGTTCCGTCCCCTGTGCCCCGCCCTGTGGCTGTAGAAGATGTCATGTTCCTCGAGCGTACAGCGCCGGGCGCTCAGTATACGTTCGCGATGCAGGCCGCGTCCCGCCAGAGAGGCGCGGATACTGCCGGGCAGGTCGAGGCGTACCGATCCGTTATTACGCACGACATGGCCGGGAAGATGCGAGGTGACGTCCTCGTTGACCGTGTATGAG
>CAZEAH010000652.1:0-1908 GCA_964510075.1 uncultured Leptospirales bacterium
GACGTACGCGAATGCCGGGCCGGAGCCGGACAGCCCCGTCACGGCGTCCATCAGGCGCTCGGGGAGAACGAGCGTCCTTCCGGTATGCGAGAACAGCTCCTCGGCGAGCGCCATCGAGTCGGCGTCTGTGTGGGCCCCGGCGGAAAGCACGGTCATACCCTCGCCGACGAGCGCCGGCGTGTTCGGCATGGCGCGCACCAGCTTCTGCGCGGGGGGGAGCGCCTTTTCCATGGATTCGGTCGACGCGCCCGCAACGATCGAGACGAGAAGCCTGCCGGCGGGAATGCCCCCGAGCTCCTTCAGCACGGAGGGGAGGGCGTCGGGTTTTACGGCGATGATGATGATGTCGCTCGCGCCGGCAAGCGCGCCGATCGATCGGGACACCTCCGCGCCGAAATCGCGCGCGAGCGCCTCGGATTTTTTTCCGTCGGTGTCGAAGCAGCGTACGCGCGCGCCGCCGGATGCCCGCGCGAGTCCGGCGACGATCGCGCCGCCCATGTTACCCGCGCCGATAACGCCGACAGTGTGCCCGGCGAGACCCATCACCCGTTACTCCTGTGTCCGAAAATAGCGCTTCCAATGCGCACCAGCGTGGCGCCCTCATCGACCGCGATGAGGTAGTCTCCCGACATTCCCATCGAAAGCTCGCGCAGTTCGATGCCGAGCCGCCTGCCGATGTCGTCGCGGAGCTTCCTGAGAAGCGCGAAGGACGCGCGAACCGCGTGCTCGTCTCCATCAAGAGGTCCTATGGTCATAAGGCCCTCGAGCGCGATACCCGGCAATGCCGCGGCCTCCCTGCAGAGCTCGAAGGCGCCGTCCGGATCGATCCCGCTCTTGGTATCCTCCGCGGAGGTGTTCACCTGAATAAGAACGGCCTGGGTCTTTCCCGCCCTGAGGGCCTCTTCGGCCACTTTGCGCGCGGTGGAGAGCTTGTCGATCGAATGAATCATGTCGAACATGCCCACCGCGTCCCGCGCTTTGTTGGACTGAAGATGTCCCACCAGGTGGAAGCGGAAATCCCCCGAAAGGGCCGGAATTTTGGCCTTCGCCTCCTGCACCCTGTTCTCGCCGAAAAGCCGTATTCCCTGGTCGATCGCCGCTTGCACGGTCTCGGGCGGGAACGTTTTGGAAACGGCGACTATGCGTATATCTTCCGGTTTGCGGCCTGCCGCGCGTGCCCGGTCGTCAATTCGTCCGCGAATGGCGCTGTAGTTCTGGAAAAAATTCATTACGGGACTTCCGGGCTCCGATTGTTGTAGGACGGGGATCGAACGAAAACCGGACCCGTATCCACTCCGCGTGTACTATACATCAGTTTAATTTTGTACGTCAATTATCTTTTTATGGGACGATCGGCATCGCACGATACTGCGATCCCGGCCGAAAGCAGCCTGTATCAAAACATTCCAGGCATCAACATGGAAAACCGACCCCGGATCGGCCTTTCACAATATGCTAACTTCAGTTTTTACGGTATTTCCGGGAGGGGGCATCCTCCCATCCTTCGATTTTTTGCCCGCACGGGGCTTTTTTGCTATACTCGGGACATCGTGTCCGTATCACCATGGTACCGATCGGCGAGCTTCGCGAATGCGTTGCCGACCGATAATATCACCGATGAAAAGAACCTTTTCCATTAAAACGCTCGGCTGCAAGCTCAACCAGTACGAGTCGGCCCTCATCGCGCGGCAGTTCGCCGACTGCGGCTGGGAGGCCCGGCCGTTCGGCGAGGCGGTGGACGTGGTCATCATCAACACCTGTACGGTGACCGACCGCAGCGACAAGAAGTGCCGAAACTACATACGCCAGGGCGCGCGCCTCTCGCGTCTCGGCAGGGCGGTTGTGACCGGATGCATGGTGGAGCGCGACCGCAGGGAAGCGGCGATGATGGACGAGGTGCTGGCGGTG
>CAZEAH010000653.1:0-1907 GCA_964510075.1 uncultured Leptospirales bacterium
CTTTCCCCACTGGGGCGACGCCACGGCGATCGACGAACGGGTGATGGACGAGATGAAGGAAGCGGCCTTCTCGTGCACCGGGTGCCGGCGCTGCATGATGTACTGCCCCTTCGGCATAGACATGCCGTACATCCTGGGAATCGCCAAGGTCCTCCTCATCGGTTACGGCAACGCCCCGGAGGAGCTCGTAATGCTCGCCGACGCCGCGGTCGAGAAGGGAAGGAGCATCGACGAATTCAAGGAGGGGTTCCGCTCGGTAATCGGCGACATGGAGCTCGAGGTGCAGAAGCGCCTCGGCCTTCCCTCCCCGGACGGCCTCATCCCCATGGAGAAGAAGAACGCGAACGTGCTCTTCGTCGGGCTTTCGGGGGCCCATTCCATCATACACCCGGCCGTCATTTTCAACGCCGCCAGGGAGGACTGGACGCTCAGCTTCTTCGAGGCCGTCAACTTCGGAATGTTCGCGGGCGACCCGGGCAAGATGCAGCTGATCGCCGACCGCGTGGTGAACGAAGCGAAGGCGCTCGGCGTGAGAGAGGTCGTCATCGTCGAGTGCGGTACCGCCTATCGTATCCCGAAATTTCTGCTCGGGCCTCTCCCGTTTAAAGTGACGAGCATCGTCGAGAAGATCCACCAGTACATGCGCGAGGGACGCATACGGATAAAGGAAGGCGCCGTCGCCGAGCCGCTCACCTATCATGACCCCTGCCAGCTCGGGCGCAACGCCGGGGTGTTCGACGAGCCGCGCGAGATCCTGGGCCGCCTCGCTTCCGACTACCGCGAAATGTCGCCCACGCGCGAATACAACTGGTGCTGCGGCGGCGGAGGAGGACTGGTGGCCCTGGACAACGAAGAGTTCAGAATAAAGACCGGAAAGGCGAAGAAGGACCAGAGCCCCGCGACCGGGGCCAGGATAGTCGTGTCGGCCTGCGAGAACTGCATCCTTCAACTCAACACCATAAAGGACGGCTACGGCCTCGACGTTGAGGTCAGGTCGCTCTCGGAGCTCGTTGCCGACAATCTTGAGGTCTGAGCCGCGGGCTCCGCGGATACGAAAAGCGGCGGGGCATATTCCCGCCGCTTTTCGTTTGGGTACGACACGGGCCGCGTTACCGCGTCTCGACGATATGCCTCATGGGGGCCACCAGGTTCTCGCGCATGGTTTTCCGGATCTTCTCTTTCATTTCGGGGTTCGAGGTGAGCTCCATCATGGTTTTGTTCATGGCGATTGCCTTCTCGTCGTACTGGGGAAAATCGTACAGGCCGTTCGCTTCGTAGAAACGATGGTCGGCCTGGAATGCGAACCGCAGGCGTCCCCAGATGTCGTCGCGGAATACCTTCATGCCCCCCACCCCCAGAAAACCGACCGGCCGAACGTAGCCCCTCAGCGCGGCATCGACCATCCGCTCCGCAAGCGCGGAGAGAAGCCCGTCGATCGCCGGTGAATCCGCGTCCTCGTCGGTGACAATGTCGACCAGGTTGGCGTTCTGCCATTCGGCGAATGCCGTGAGTATCTCCCGGAGATTCGGGATCTGCCTGAGCGGCCCGGATATGATGAACGCGGCCTGTTTCCCCGCGAGCGTGGGCGTGTGCGTGTTGAAAAATCCCCTGTCAAAAAATTGCTTCCAGCGCGCGGAGAGGTAGCGGTCGCGGATCTCTCCGCAGAAGACCAGGATGTCCGCCTTTTTCACTTTTTCGTTGTAGAAATCGATGTACCCGTCCGCGCCCTCGTACGCGCAGATATTGTCGAAACCGCATTTAATGCATCCGAGACATCCGCCCCGCATGTCGAGCTCGGCGATATCCGCCACCTCCACTCCGCCGGTAAACGATCCTGCAAATCGCCGTATCATCGCCCCCGGATTGCCCTTCGTCGCCCCGTCCGCGAGCACCAGCACCCTTTTCCC
>CAZEAH010000654.1:0-1903 GCA_964510075.1 uncultured Leptospirales bacterium
CATTTATTATCGTGGTGGTACTGTAGCGCCCCCAGGGAAAATTAATAGCTTTTTTCACCTACAAAATTAATTTGCTACCTCTCCCTGCGCTTTTTGCGCTTCACCATTATCTTCGAGATGAAAATGGAAATCTCGTAGAGGAGCATGAGAGGAAACGCGACAAGCGACTGGGTGAGAGGATCGACGGTCGGCGTGATGACGGCGGCCAGTATCCATATAAGGACGATGGCGTACTTGCGCTTGCTGATGAGAAAGGACGGGGTTACGATACCTATTTTGGTGAGGACCATTATGACTATCGGAAGTTCGAACACGGCGCCAATGGCCAGGCAGAAGAGCATGACGAAGTTGAGATACTGCGCCGCGTTGATCATGTTCGTCATGTCATCAGGGGTAAAACTGAGAAGGGCCTTGATGGCGAGGGGAAGGGTCAGGTATGTCAGCGTGAGTCCAAGGTAGAACAGCAAGAGCGCCGCGACCACAGAGAGGCGGGCGAACATCCTGTCCGGGACCGAAATCGCAGGCGAGATGTATTTCCAGATTTCGTACACTATGACGGGGAAGCCGAGAAGAACGCCGGCAAGCATCGAAGCCTTAAGCCTCAACAGGAAGCCGTCTATCAGATTGAATACGTTGAGCTTGAGGCCCGTTGCGAGGTAGGGCCTGTTGATAACGGCGAGAATGTAGTCGGAGAAGACGAAACTGGCGAGCATGATTATAAAAACGGTCAGGAGCGATACGAGGAAACGGCTTCGAAACTCGTCGAGATGTGCGACAAGACTCATGGGGATGTCGCCGCGTTCCCTGGCTGCGGGATCAATCTCGGTATCCTGAGAGACGGCGGTGACTTCCGCGGCAGCAACGGGCTGTGACGGAACGGGGAGCGCCTTTCGGCGGCGGGGTGCCGGAGGGCCCGCGGGTTTGCGAGGACCTTTTCCGCCGGAGCCCGCCGCTTTGGATCCGGCCGCGTTTCGTTTATTGGACGGTTTCCCGGAATAAGGATCGGCAGGCGCTTTTTTGCGCCTCTTTTTGGAAATCGGCGTATCGGTTCCGGCAGGCGTTTTTTTGGGCACGATGTACTCCTTGTTGCGGAACGGCCGGGGGCCGCGACTGTCACGCAAAGGCATATTTTGTCAACGTATCAACGCTCCACATCGCGCGTGACGGCATACCGTCATGTATTGAGCCGATCCGGCATATGAGAGCGATGCCAGTGATCTGATAAAAACCGGACGGCCATGTCAAGTATTTTCAGGATTCAAAATTCTCTTGCAAATAGCCTCGATGGTGAAATAGTACATGCCATGCTGAAAAAGGGAGAACAGCCCACTGGGATGAGGCCGGAGATTAATCGCGACTTCTTCCAGCGGATTATCGACGATTCAATTGACGGATTTTTCGTAATAGATGAAAAATTCAGGGTTGTCCACTGCAATGAATCGTTCGCAAGGCTGTTCGGAAGCGCGGCTATTTCATCCGGAGATGTCTCGCTGCTGAAGATATCCGGGAAAAACTCGAAGAAACCTCTATTGAAAAAGCTCGAAAAGGTGAGAAAGGAGGGGATTTCAGAATCGGTGGAGATGGAAGTGCTCTCCGGTAGTGACACCCGCTTCTGCCTTATCAGTCTTAATCCGCTGCGATCCGGAGGAGAGTATATTTATGGTTTCGTGAAAGACATAAGCGAGATAAAAAACCTCCAGCATCAGCTCGAGACGGAAAAGAACTACAATCGGAGTATCATCGAAAACGTTAATCTGGGCTTCGTTTTCGTGAATGACGACAACGAATACCTCGACTTCAACAACGAATACCTTTCAATCACGGGCAGGGAGCCTCACGATCTTAAGGGGAAGACATTCTACGACTTTACCGCGCCGGAGTACAGGGACGCCCAGTGCAGACT
>CAZEAH010000655.1:0-1899 GCA_964510075.1 uncultured Leptospirales bacterium
CCCGCGCGCGCGGCGATCGCGCTCATCCGTAGCGCCGTCGACGCCTTCGTGTCGCTCCCGGTGCCCATCATCGCGGCCCTGAACGGCGACGCCTACGGAGGCGGCGCGGAGCTCGCGGTGCGCTGCGATCTGCGCGTCATGGCAAAGACGGCCGTTATCTGCTTCTCCGAGGCGCGCCTCGGCCTCATGCCCGACTGGGGGGGCGGTGCGGCCCTCGCGCGCCTGGTGGGCGCCTCGCGCGCCGCGGAGCTCGTCCTCATGGCGCGAAAGGTCGCTTCCGACGAGGCGCTTTCCATGGGACTGGTCAACCGCGTATGCGCGCCCGGCGCCGCGCTCGAGGAGGCCCTCGGCATGGCGGCCCTCATCGCCGACAACGGCCCGCGCGCCGTGCGTCACGCGCTCGCGCTCTTCAGAAACAGTCGAAACGAAACCTACGACGCCTCGCTCGAGGAGGAGGAGCGCCGCGCGGTCGAGCTCATCGCATCCGGAGAGTGCTTTCACGGCGTGGCCGCCTTCCTCGAAAAGAAGAAGCCGGAGTTCCCGGACATCTGAGAGGGAAGGCGGCGCGCGGGATCCGCGCGATGACGGTTTCCTCGCGTGTACTTTTGCGCGGTGCGGTGAAGCGGGTACAACAATACGAGTGTACGGGTTCCGGAAGTATTCTTTTATCGTCAGACCCGGCCGTACCGGGTTGTTGCGATCTCTTTTGGTGCCGCGTTTAGTGCACAAGCGATTGACGATTTGGGTTGCCTCCTCGCCGTGCTCCCTGTGGTGCCCCTTGGAGTCGTACTTTAATCCACTCCCGTTCTTATGGCGGAGCAATTCGTATAAAAATTTTTGACTTTTAAAATACTGTACACTATTCTTTTGCAAAGCGATAAGCGGTCGTAGTGATGGCATACACAACATGTTGCGAAGCCGGGGAACCGTCGTTATGTTCGGGCCGGAGCCGGGGTAAATGGCCCGCCCTTGCGGTTTTAGAATACGTTTGATAAGAAAAGGCAAGACCGTCATGGCTAACTTGATTGAAGACGCGAAATCACTTCCGTTGGTTCCCCGGGAGTCGGCAGATTTATATCACAAAAACAAGAATACGCTCCTGGATCACGTCAATAGCTCGATGGAATCACATGAGGGCATTCATGAAATCGTCGGTTCAGGAGATCTGTCGGTTATGTTCGATAATCACCGCAACCATGTGAACTTCATGGACACCGTCTTTCTTCTAAATAACTTCGAGCTTTTGGCCAGGATACTGCCGTGGGTGTACCGCGTATATCCTGCCAGGGGATTTTCTTATGATTATTTCCCGTTGGCCATGCATGCATGGATTGCCGCGGTCGTGGAGGTGATCGGCGACCGGCCCGGTGCGCCGATCGTTGATATTTACCGGTGGATTATCTCGCGGCACAGGCAGCTGATCGCCCTTTCGGGTGAAAGTGAATACGCAAGCCCGCCTTTAGAAATTGATCCGGAAACGGAAGCGCGGTTGAGCAACTTCATCAGCCTTCTTGTACGGGGCGATCACCGGGAATGCCTTGAGATAGCCATGTCCATGGTCGACGCTCCGGCGGATGTCGAAAAACTTTACCTTTCCCTGTTGCAGCCGGCCATGAGCAGGATAGGACAGCTGTGGGAGACAAACAAGATTTCGATCGCACAGGAACATCTCTCCTCGTCCATCATTACGAGGATTATGGCCGTCGTCTTTTCGGGCATCGGCCGCTCAGCCAGGAGAATGGGCAGGGCGGTGATCGCCGCTTCGCCGCATGAGTATCACGAAATTGGGGCCTGGATGGTCTCCGATATACTCGAGATGAACGGCTGGGAGGTCCGCTATCTCGGCGCGAATGTCCCGCCCGACGAGTTAGGGCCCCTACTGGAGTCGTTCCGGCCGCA
>CAZEAH010000656.1:0-1898 GCA_964510075.1 uncultured Leptospirales bacterium
ACTCCACCGGCCTTGAATCGTTGGCCAGAATCCCGCCCACGACGGCGGCCGCGAGCGCACCCTCTACTCCGTGCTGAACCGGACCAAAACGGCCATGGGCCGACGCCTGCTCGAGCGGAACCTTCTCCAGCCGCTCCTGCGCGTCGACGCGATCGAGAAACGCCTGGACACGGTGCGCCTGTTCCACGAATCGGCCGGCCTGGCCTCCGACATCCAGGACCGCCTAGACGGGGTCTACGATATCGAGCGGCTCATCGCGCGCTTCGTCATAGGACGCTGTACCCCGCGTGATTACCTGGCTCTGGCGTCGTCGATCGGCGCGGCCGCCGAGGTCGCGCGGCTGCTTGAGGGCATTCCCCACGAGCTCGGCGGCAGAACCGCCTCCGCGGCCGGTGAGTGCCGGGAGCTCGCCGCGCTCATCGGCGAGGTTATCGACGACGATCCCGCCCTTTCGCCCGAACAGGGCCGCGTGGTGCGGCCCGGCCGAAGCGGCGAGCTGGACCGCCTCTACGAACTCAAGAAGGACTCAAGGAACTGGATAGTCGAATACCAGGAGGAGGAGAAACAGCGCCTCGGTATCACCACGCTCAAGGTCAAATACAACAGGGTGCTGGGATATTACATCGAGGTGAGCAAGGGCCAGTCGTCAAAGGTCCCCGCCGACTATTTCCGCAAGCAGACCCTGGTGGGCGCCGAGCGCTATACGACCGAGCGCCTGCAGAACTTCGAGTCGGACATCCTGGGCGCGTCGCAGAAGATCGTCGCGATCGAGACGGCGGAACTCGCCGCCCTCCACGGCGAGGTGCTCGCGCGGAGGGCGGCGCTCCAGAACCTGGCCGAAACGCTCGGAGAGATCGATTTCCACTGCTCGCTCGCCGTCGCCGCGCTCGAGAACAGGTTTGTGCGCCCGTCCTTCAACGACGCGGGGGTGATGAACATCTCCGGCGGCCGGCACCCCATAGTCGAGAAATATTACACCAGAGAGGTCTTCATCCCCAACGACGTGCGCATGGACGATTCGGGCGACTTCATCAAGATCATCACCGGCCCCAACATGTCGGGAAAGTCGACCTACATACGCATGGCGGCGGTCATACAGCTCATGGCCCAGGCGGGCTCGTACGTTCCCGCCGCGTCGGCGGACCTCCCCGTGGCGGACCGCATCTTCACGCGCATAGGCGCCTCCGACAACATCTCGCGCGGGGAGTCCACCTTCCTGGTCGAGATGAACGAGACCGCGCTCATCCTCAACAACGCCACACCGAAAAGCCTCATCGTGATGGACGAGGTGGGCCGCGGCACCAGCACCTTCGACGGCCTGTCCATCGCCTGGGCCGTGGTGGAGTACATACTGCGCTATATCCGCGCCAAGACGCTCTTCGCCACGCACTACCACGAGCTCACCCGCCTGGGCGGGCGGCAGGGCGTCGTCAACTACACGGTGCTGGTAAAGGAGCACATGGGCGGGGTCGACTTCCTTCACCGGGTGGTTCCCGGCGCCGCGGACAAGTCATACGGCATACACGTAGCGCGCCTCGCGGGCATCCCTCGCGAGATCACCGCGCGCGCCCAGAAGATACTGGAGCGCATGGAAAAGACCAACCGCGCCGGAAACGCCCCCGGGGCTGAGGGTGAGAATGAAGCGAGCGAACAGCTCGAGATGTTCAACGCCGCTAATCACCGGCTGGTGCAGGCGATCCGCGCGATCGACATCGACACCCTCACGCCGCTCGACGCCATCAACGAGCTCAACCGCCTGAAGAAGCTGGTAGAGTGAACCGGGGCCCGGCGGCATGCGCCTGAACGACGGGACATGCACGCGAAGCCCCATACACACATGAACGCGCGATTCCCGCTTCTGCTCAGCGGAAAGCATCGTACTCACTCAAAAGCCCTCT
>CAZEAH010000657.1:0-1895 GCA_964510075.1 uncultured Leptospirales bacterium
TGCAACTTGATTAACCGTTCCTGCGGTTAACCCGCTGTCAGACGAGGCCAACCCAGAAGGCGGCACACTCTACTTGTAAGGCCGGACGCTTTTTGACATTTCCCCTTTGCGGCAAGTACCCGACCGGCCACGACACTCGAGTATGCACCGCCTCTACTAATCGCTCATTAAGACATCGATTCGCATTACCGCCGCCGCGGTTTACCAGTCCCTTCACACGCTTTCACGGTGCCGTTTTTGCGCTCCGCGAGATATTCCCTTAAAGAAATACCAGTGAGGGTCGATTGACGGAACCCGCTAAAACCGTCCGACAGGTTTATTTTCTGTTTCCCGGGGCCATCCGCCCTCTCGGTAAAGTAACGTGTCCGACGGAATCGGACGCGTCATTTATAATACAATATACTATATCTCAATCTGCATAATATACAACAAAAACTCTAAAAACGCTCCAAAACATTTGAATATTTGTGCCGGGGAGGCCATTCCGGCCGTCGGGAGAGTCCTCGACTGCAAAAAATCAACAACGATCCCTCGCTCTTAATGAGCATGCCGGAGGCAGACAGCGCAAACCGCACCTTTTTTATTTTCGGTTTCCATTCCGGGTCAAATCCGGGCGGGATCGGGGCTTGCCGGTCGCGCGGCACCATCCGCTTCTGTAAGAGTGTAATACTATATATATTAAATTATGTCAACTAAAAGTATTATAGTATGCCCGGCCCCGACGGGGGGCGTTCCGCGCGGAAAGCCGCTCCGGATGCGCCGTTGCGGGATAGTGTACAAAAATAATATAAAGAAGAAAATATTTGACAAATGCGATTGCCGGTACTAGTCTACTCATGGCTTTTTTGTCCCATCGAATGGCGCGTAATGGAGTGACGCGTCATTTCCCGGATTACATCACCGAGGGTGACATGGAGGTAGGTACATGATGACGAGCATTAGAGGCGGACGGGCGGTCGCGGTTGCGGCACTGCTCCTGGTCTCCGTGGCGGTGCTGCCGGTCCACGCCAATTTAGGGCGGAGCATCGATTATCTGCCGATAGAAGTGGAGACGATTTCCCGTTACAGCGAAGACAGAATTGCCTACCAGCAGATACAGACCGCGCCGAACCTTGGCAGCGACGATTCCGTCGCGAGCCTTCTGATAATCAAGGATCGCAAGATGTACCTCCTGAAGGACGGATTTGACGATCCGAGGGTGGTCCGCACCCAGCAGCTGTTGATCGAGAAGGAGAGCGCGATCGTGGGTGATGTATGGGTAAACAAGATTAACAGCAAACCCGATTACATCAGGATTACCGACCGCCGGATCGAGATCATGAAAAATTTCAGCGAAGAGTTCGTATCGAAGCAGTTCGGTACGTTTTATACCTCGGTGCGCAACGCCTTCCTCAACAAGCACGCGCAGATATTCAGGCAGCTCATGAACAATCGCGCAGAATCCGGGCTTGTCGTCGAACGGGTACCGCTCCCAAAGCCGATTTATGTGGGTGCTCCTGAGGAGCCGACAAAGTATGCGACCTATGTTATCGGCAAAACCATCGACGAAAAGCTGTACTACGCGATCGATGCGGACGGCGACGGAATTACTGAAACCTTCACCGTGAACATCCCTGACGGGTTCCACTGGGGATACAAATCCGGCCCGAATATCATCCTCATACTCAACAACACAGACGAAGAGGTTAAGGGTATCATCGGAAAGCTCGCCCATGAAGCGTACTACGGCACACCCGATGAGGAGAAAAACATCATCCAGACCTTTCCCAAGGATTCCGACATCATTCAGGAATTCAACCTCGACGCCGCCGTCCGGGCCTCCGATACCAAAAAATAGGCCGGTAGTTACGCGCGATGTCGCGAAAAAAGAGCGGGTCGATTACCCGCTCTTTTTT
>CAZEAH010000658.1:0-1893 GCA_964510075.1 uncultured Leptospirales bacterium
GTGCCGTGCATGCGCTTGAGGTCTTCGTTTTTAATGGACAGCGGGGTGAAGCGGTAAACATTCGCGCCGACGCCCGTGTAATAGCGGGAGTCCGTCGCGCCGAGGACAAGGTACGGCGATACGACCGCGCCCGGGAATATCTGGTGAATGGTCTTCTGAAGAACCACGAAAGATGGGCTGGCCGTATCCGAGATCGGCGAGGGGTCGCTGCCTCCTTCGAGCGCGCGTATTTTCACCCTGGAGTCGCCGATTACTTTCTCGGCGCGCTTCATGACGGTTTCCATGGACTCTCCGGGAAGGATCCGGTAATTGACCACGGCGGTCGCCTTCTGCGGAAGAACGTTCTCCTTCTCGCTGCCCTTCAGCATCGTCGGCGCCGTCGTAGTGCGGATCGACGCGGCCATGGATGGGGACTTGAGAAGCATCGATTTCAGCACGCCCCCGAGCAGCCACATGTTGCCGAGGACCAGGCGGTTCGTAAACGACATCTCGGGGCCGAGGTACTTGAACATCTCCAGCGCCGCGCCCTCGAGCCGTGTGGGGAACTGGTTTTTCTCCAGTTTGGCGACGGCGGCGCACAGAATGCCCGCGGCGGTCTGTTTTGGCGGCATTGAAGAATGGCCGCCCTCGCTTTCAACGGTGAATTCGAGGCTAAGATAGCCCTTCTCGGCTATACCGACAAGAGCGGCCGGCGCGGCAAGACCAGCGACGGCGTCTTCGATTACGCACCCGCCTTCGTCGAGTACATAGTCCAGGGAAACGCCCCGCTCCTCCAGAAGCGCCGCCATCTTCATGGCGCCGTTACGGCCGCTGACCTCTTCATCGTGGCCGAAGGCCAGGTAGATTGTCTGCGGGGGAGTGTAACCCCTGGAGAGCAGGTATTCGACCGCCTCGAGCGTACCCATCACGTTAACCTTGATATCGAGCGCCCCGCGGCCCCAGATATATCCGTCCGCGATAGCTCCCGAAAAAGGCGGATGGGTCCAGTCCTTCTCGGTCCCGCTTTCCACAGGGACTACATCGATGTGGCCGAGAAGGAGGACCGGAGCGCGTTTTGGGTCGCTCCCCTTCCACGTGTAGAGCAGACTGTACTTGTTTACGATTTCCTTCGAGAGGGTTTTATGAACGCGCGGGAAAGCCGTTTCGAGCAAGCGGTGGAAGGCAAGGAAGGTCTTCCCGTCAAACTGGGCGGGATCCTGGTAGGAAATGGTCTTCAACTGCAGGGCCCTTGAAAGATTGTCCGCAATCCGACGGCCGTCTATGCCTTCCACGGCGGCGGGTTCTACGGCCATCTGTTTTGATGTGAAGAGGGCGGCCCGGACCAGGCAGGTCACGATGATAATGCCCGCCAGCGCGGCGGCACCCAGCAGGATTTTTTTCTTCATAATGAGTCCTCCTTGGAATTGTTTTCTTCGGGGCCTGTATCAATGCGACGGTCCCGCCCGGCCGATGCGGGCGGGCCTACTTGAAGCAGCCCAGCTGACATCCCTTGATCTTGATCTTCATTTCATCGGCTGTTTTTCCGACGATAGCTGGACTGATGTCGAGTGTCTCGGCGATGCCGAGCGCGTCCTTGCAGTTGATTTTGCCGTCTTTTGAATTCTTCTCAATCATTTCCCTGACCCTGTCCATATGATGACTGCCTCCGATTTCTTGCTGTGCATGCGGTTATAGAGCAGACTGCCCCCGGAAGTGCCCGGTATCCTCGCTCTTCCGCCGACTCGGGGGGCTGTTCCAGGTGTTTATGTGACAGTATTGATAGTGGGGGAATGTCGGGGTATAAGTAAATACAATTTTTCCCTTTTTCGTGTCGTGATGCAGGGTCATTCACGGGGCCAGGTAGCAGTTTAAATTAATAGGTTAAGCTGCCTTTCTTCGCGGTTTTAGGTAGTC
>CAZEAH010000659.1:0-1871 GCA_964510075.1 uncultured Leptospirales bacterium
GTGGCGGGAATGTTCGTGCCGCTGTAACCGAGGTCGGCGACGGCGTAATAATGCCGGCCCGCTTCGTCCGTGTCCTCGCGCACGCCGTAGAGGTCGAGCCCCTCGCGGCCGAATTTTACGGTATCGAACAGCTCCTTCGCCGCCATTGCCAGAAGCGCAAGCGCGATAACCGGAAGCGCGTATCTCAGCAGTGTATTACGCATCGTTCACATCCCGCGGGTCCGCGGCGCGCGCGGCGATGGACGTTACGCCCCGGGAAACGCTTATCCGCCGCATTCGATTGCCGCTATCTTGTCGAGGCGGCGCTGGTGCCTTCCGCCCTCGAAGAAGGTGTCGATCCAGGTGCGCGTTATCGCGACCGCCTCGGACTCTTCCGTTACGCGCGCCCCGAGTATAAGGACATTCGCGTCGTTATGGCGCCGGGACATCTCGGCCATGAAGACGCTGGTGCACAGCGCGGCCCGAATTCCATCGAACTTGTTTGCCGTTATCGACGCCCCTATTCCCGTGCCGCATATGCCGATCCCGCGGTCGGCCTCGCCCCGCTGTACCAGGCGGGAGAGCGCGCCGATATGATCGGGATAGTCGGTGCTCTCCTCGGAATATGCCCCCACGTCGACAAACTCCACGCCCGGAAACGCGTTCTTTATCGCTTCTTTCAGTTTGAAGCCGGCGTGATCGGAACCGATGGCGATTTTCATGGCAACCCCGTTAAGCAGTCTGCGTCTCCCGGCCGGCGCGAGCGGCGGGCCCTTCCCCGTCCCCGGCGCCTAGAAGTCCGCGTTCCTGGGCGTGCGCGGGAACGGTATGACGTCGCGGATATTCTGCATCCCCGTCACGAACTGCACGGTCCTCTCGAAGCCCAGGCCGAAGCCCGCGTGGGGGACGGTGCCGTAACGCCGGATATCCAGGTACCACGAATAGTCGTCCGGATTTAAGCCGACCTCGCGCATCCTGTCAATCAAAACATCATACCGGCCCTCGCGCTCGCTCCCTCCGATGATCTCGCCGATGCGCGGCACCAGTACGTCCATCGCGCGGACGGTCTTCCCGTCGTCGTTCAGCTTCATATAAAAGGCCTTAATGGAGCGGGGATAGTCCACCACCACGACGGGGCATTTGAATTTTTTTTCGGTGATGTAGCGTTCGTGCTCGGACTGCAAATCGTCGCCCCAGGCGACTGGATACTCGAACGACTCGCCGGACTTGCCGAGAAGGTCGACGGCCTCGGTATAGGTGATCACCTCGAAGCGCGAGCGCGCCACGCCCTCGAGCATGTCGATGACGCCCTTCTGTATGCGGTCGTTGAAGAAGGCCATGTCCTCCGGACAGCGCTCCAGGCACCGGAGAATAATATGCTTCAGAAAGTCCTCCGCCAGCGCGATGTCGTCGGCGAGTTCCGCGAAGGCCATTTCCGGCTCGATCATCCAGAACTCGGAGAGATGGCGCGATGTGTTCGAGTTCTCGGCCCGGAAGGTCGGACCGAAGGTGTAGATTCTGTCAAGGGCCGTGGCGAGGAGCTCGCCCTCAAGCTGACCGCTCACGGTGAGTCCGGTCTTTCGCCCGAAGAAGTCCCTGGAAAAATCCACCGCCCCGTTTTCGACCGGCACGTTCAAAAGGTCCAGCGTCGTCACGGTGAAGAGCTCGCCGGCGCCCTCGCAATCGCTCGCGGTGATGATGGGAGTCTGTACGTAGAGAAAGCCGCGCTCCTGGAAGAACTCGTGGACGGCCGCCGCCAGGGCGTTTCGCACCCTGAACACGGCCCCGAAGGTGTTCGTGCGCGGCCTGAGGTGCGCGATCTCGCGCAGGAACTCGAACGAATGCTGCTTTTTCTGAAGCGGATAATCGGCCGGTTCGGCCCAGCCGTACAC
>CAZEAH010000660.1:0-1866 GCA_964510075.1 uncultured Leptospirales bacterium
GAGCGCCATGGAGAGGCCAACCGACGCCATCATGAGCGCGGTGCCGATGACCACCCCTTTGGCGATCGATGCGGCCGGCACGCCGGTGAGATAGACCGCGCCCGGAAGTCCCATCATGAGCCAGCCGCTCATGTCGCTTGCCTGGGCCGAAAAGGCGGTGACCCAGCGTCCGAGGCCCCTGCCCCCCAGGAGGTAGTCCTCGAGGTTTGCCGTGGTTCTGTAAAAATAGACACCGATGGCCATCAGCATGACCAGGTAGACGATAAAGGTGACGAGGGAAGCCGTGTCGATCATCTGAAACCTCGCTGAGTTCATATATGCGGGCGCACATTGCGCCGGCCGTCGATAAGTAACCGGGCGGGACGGCATCCGACATGAATCCATTCACTCTACGGGCCATTCCATGCCGATATTCTTTATGACTCGCCGCATACACGCTGTGGCGATGCCGGACGAAATTGAACCCGGTTTCCCGGCGGTAAGGTTCGGGCGTTCCTTTCTATTCAAGGTGCGCCGTGTCGTTTATGACGGGCGCCGTGAAGGCACCGTCCCGCGCCTCCAGTACCGTTCTGGATGCGTTGTCGAGCCGCATGTGCCGAAAACCGGAAAGCGGAACGCCGAGCGCCCTGCAGAGTATGACGGCGATGGTGAAGTTGTGCGATACGATAAGGGCGCGTTCGACTGAACCGGTTATGCGAAGCACCGCTCCCCAGGCCCTTTTCTGCAGATCGGCGAGAGATTCGCCGCCGGGCATCGCGACCGAGGCGGGGTCGGCCGCCCAGCGCCGGAGGAAGTCGCCGTGCTCGCGCATGAGCTCGGCGTAAGCCATCCCCTCGAAGATGCCCTGGTCGAGCTCCCTGAGGTCGTTGTCGGTCCTGATGGGCGCCTTGAGGCCGCGGTTGATGATGGAGGCGGTCTCGGCGGCGCGGCGCAGCGGGCTGGTTACGATTAGATCGATCTGCTCGTCCTCCAGGCTCCGGGCGAGCCGCTCGGCCTGACGTATCCCGTTCCGGGAGAGCGGCGTGTCGCTCGTTCCCTGGACACGGTTCTCGCTGTTCCAGGCCGTTTCTCCGTGACGTACGAGGACGAGGCGCACGCTGCCTTCGCCCTCAGAAATAGTAGCGGGCGCCGAGTCCGGCGCGCAGGCGGAAATCGACGTCGGGAATTATTTCCAGAGCGGGCACGAGTTCGAAAAATACTTCGATGGGAATGGGTTTAAAGACGTAGTTAAGACCGAAAGGCATCCGCGCCTCAATGCGGTTTTCCTCCTCCTCGTCGTCCCATATCCTGCCGTTGCGATCCCGATGATAATGATGAAACGCGCCGCCTCCTCCGAGATAGAGCGCCATTTCGCGGACCGGAATAATTTCGTGAAAATGCATAAGGTAGTCTACATTCAGATAAAAGCCGCTGCCGGCGGCGTCTCCGATTCCCGCCGCTACGGCGTGATCGCGGTTAAGAAAGTACTTGGCCGTAATGCCCGACGGATCGCCGAGCACAAAGCCAAGGCCGAAATCGCCGGCGGCACGTACGGGGGTTGCGGCGAGGGCCGCCGAAGCGGACAGCCCGCACAGGACCAGGATGATTCTTTTCACAGGGCTCCTCCTCGTGTTTTCTCTTGCCGGGTTACGGAATGCGCGTCCCTCGGAGTTTTGGTTCCGCTTTCCACGGCATTAACACCCGGGGCGTGCATCCCGCCAAAACGGTATCCGAGCACTCTCCCGGTGTCCCCGAAATCAATTGCCCCCGTGCTCGGTTCGTGTTACGCATCGCGTATCCCGTCTATATACTGCGATGCGATGACGCGCCAGTCGTAGTGTTTTCGAACGGCTTCGGCGACCTTTGCGGGCTGGAGGGGGGGGGATG
>CAZEAH010000661.1:0-1862 GCA_964510075.1 uncultured Leptospirales bacterium
AAAGGTCGCCGCACGAGCGCGCCGCGGGGCGCATGCCGCGCAGGAGTTCGTAGCCGCCCGAACGGATCTCACCGGCGAAACGCCTGATCTCGTCGAGCGGAACGAGGTACTTTTTCAAAACACGGGTAAATATCTCCACGGAGGTTTCAAATTCCTCGGGTATCACCTCGTCCGCCCCCAGATCGTACAGCGGCTGCACTTCCTGGAGATAACGCGTCCGCGCGATTATATAAACGTCCGGATTCACCGCACGCGCGACAGCCGCCACCTGACGCGTCGCCGCCGGATCGGCAATGGCGATGACGAGCACGCGCGCGTCCGCGATTCCCGCATATTCCAGCACCGCCGCCTGGTCGGCGCTACCAAAGATTATGTGCTCGCCGTTTCCCTGCTCGCGTCGCACGGTGTCCGGATTCATCTCGATGATCAGGTACGGGATACCCGCTATAGAGGCCGCGCGCGCGACGTTCCTGCCGTTGATTCCGTACCCCACGATGATGATATGCTCTTTCTTCCGGTCATATGAGTCGGGCGGCGCTATACCCGAAATACCGAACAGTCCCTTCTTGAGATAAGCCGGAAGCGGAAGACGCATAATCCATTCCGCAAGCCGGGGCGATATTGCTATCACTAACGGAGTGGCGAGCATGGTGAGTATAGAGACTGAAAGAAAAAGCTGGTACCGATCACCCGAGAGCAGATTGTTCACAAGGCCGGCCTTGGAAAGCACAAACGAGAATTCACCTATCTGAGCGAGCGAAAACCCGGCAATGAGTGCGGTTCTGAGCGGCATCCCCACAAACATCGCCGCAAGCACGGCCAACACCGCCTTTACCACCGCCACCGATCCGGAGATGGCGAGTACCCTGCCGGGATTTCCGAAAATAAACGCAGTGTCCAGCAGCATGCCAATTGATACAAAGAAAAATCCCGTAAACAGGTCGCGAAACGGCAATATATTCCCCAGCGCCTGATGGCTGTATTCCGATTCGGAAATGATAAGACCGGCAAGAAATGCACCAAGGGCGAGAGAAAGACCCGCCTGGTACGTAAGAAATGCCACGGTCACGCATATCGCGACCACGCTCAGCAGAAAGAGCTCCCTGCTCCTTGTCCGGGCGATTCTATGAAGCGCTGCGGGCACGAACCAGCGGGCGCTGATTATCACCACCAGGATGATGACGGCGGCTTTGGCGGACAGCAAGGCGAGCGATTGCGCCGTGCCACCCTCCTGCCCCGCGAGAAGGGGCACGAGCAGCATCATCGGGACCACGATTATATCCTGGAAAATCAGGATTGCCAGCACGGCCTGACCCTGCTGTGTATCCATCGCCGCCCGGTCCTGATATACTTTTAGCACGATCGCCGTGCTCGAAAGGGAAACAAGGAAGCCCGCAAACACCGCCTCTCCATAACCGAATCCAAATCCCTTTACGGCGGCAAAAACTGCCGCTATGGTCAGGCACACCTGAAGCCCGCCTCCCACGAGCACGTTCCGGCCTATTCTGGCAAGACCCTGCAGTGAAAACTCAAGGCCAATGGTGAAAAGCAGAAGGATGACTCCGACTTCGGCTATCACCTCCACTTCGTGCCCGTACGAAATGACACCGAACGCATGCGGCCCCGCGAAAACCCCCGTAAGCAACAACCCGACGATTGTGGGTATGCGCATGAGAAGGCACAGGTAGAGCATGGACATGGCAAGAAGAATAACGATAACTATACCGGCCAACAGTGAAAACGTCATTTATAAAGCGACCTCCAATCGAAGGGTTGTGTCATTGTCACCAATCCTTTATAAATATACAGTAACTATTCAGCACATTGAGGCATAAACGGCCTGTTTTCGAACAGCCCTTGCA
>CAZEAH010000662.1:0-1857 GCA_964510075.1 uncultured Leptospirales bacterium
GGAGCACGGCGTCGGGACGCTCGCGATCGATGATCTTCTCGACCACCGCGGGGGTGATGGGCTCGATATAGGTGCGCTCCGCGAGCTCCGGGTCGGTCATGATGGTCGCCGGGTTGGAGTTGATGAGGACCACTGAGTATCCCTCTTCCCGGAGGGCCTTGCAGGCCTGCGAGCCGGAGTAATCGAACTCGCATGCCTGGCCTATGACGATCGGGCCCGAACCGATTATAAGTATCTTCTTGATGTCGTCTCTTTTCGGCATTCAATACCTCAAAAACTAGAGCAATGGTCGCGGAGGCCGGCGGGTCGTGACATTTAGGAAAAATCTAAAGAATAAAGTAAAGGGAAAAACATTCTGTCAATTACAAATATGTTAAATAATGTTCACATCATTTTTCCCTGAAGCGCCGCGTAAAAAAACCTTTTAAAAGACTGGACAAAAACGGACTCCCCGCCTACCATGCGGCAAACATCAGCAAGAGAAGCGCTTGTTGCGTGGAAATCACTGCTGCCGGGAAGGAACATGAAAGCACTATTTATCGGGCAGACGCGGGTGCGTGAGATCGATCTACTGGAGCATGGTTTCGACGAGGAGTTTCTCAAGCTGATGAGCGAATTCAAGATCCTCGAATCGCACGTCATTTATTTTTCGGCCGGCGACTCCAAAATAAAAGAGATTCTTGTAAAGAAGGAGCCATCCTACTCGGTCTGAATCCTTCAGCCGCGCGCGGCTCACCGGGCGGCCGCCTGTTGCATCCGGACGGCCGCCCCGCGACATTCAACCCCCGTTAGGCCTTCTGATACCCGATCGACGCGAGCGAATCCTTTATCTCATCCAGAATCACCGGATCGTCGATCGTTGACGGCACACTGTAGGTCTCCTCGTCGGCGATCTTGCGCATCGTCCCGCGGAGGATCTTGCCCGAGCGGGTCTTCGGAAGTCGCTTCACCACCACCGCCTGCTTGAAACACGCGACCGCGCCGATCTGGTCGCGGACCATGCGCACCAGCTCGTCGACTATCGCGTTCGGCTCGCGCTCCACACCGCTTTTCAGCACCACGAAGCCAAGCGGCAGTTGTCCCTTAAAGCTGTCGGCGGCGCCGACCACCGCGCACTCGGCGACATCCGGGTGCCGGGAGATGACCTCCTCCATCGCCCCTGTCGAAAGGCGGTGCCCCGCCACGTTGATGACGTCGTCGACGCGCCCCATGATGTAGATGTAGCCGTCGGTGTCGTAGTACCCGCCGTCCCCGGTGAAGTAGTAACCCGGGTAGATGTCCAGGTAGGACTCGCGGAACTTGTCGTCGTTCTTCCAGAGCGTCGGGAACGTACCCGGGGGCAGGGGAAGCTTTATCGCCACGACGCCCTCGGTGCCGTTGGGCACCGGTTTCCCGTCGCCGTCGAGTATTTCCACCTGAAAGCCCGGCACCGGCCTGGTGGGAGAGCCCGCCTTTACCGGCAGGGGCTCGAGGCCCATGCAGTTCGCGGCGATCGCCCATCCCGTCTCTGTCTGCCACCAGTGGTCGATGACCGGTTTGCCCAGCATGTCGCTCGCCCAGTGGTAGGTGTCGGGATCGAGCCGCTCTCCCGCCAGGAAGAGCGTTCTGAATTTCGACAGATCGTATTTCTTCATGTATTCGCCGCCGGGGTCTTCCTTTTTAATGGCGCGAAAGGCGGTGGGCGCCGTAAAGAGCACGCTCACATTGTGTTCGGAGATGACGCGCCAGAAGGCCCCCGGATCGGGCGTGCCGACCGGCTTCCCCTCGTACATAACGGTGGTACAGCCGTAGAGCAGAGGCCCGTACACAATGTAGGAGTGGCCCCCCCCCCAGCCCACGACCGAGGCGGCCCACAAG
>CAZEAH010000663.1:0-1856 GCA_964510075.1 uncultured Leptospirales bacterium
GTTGAAAAGGATTACCGCCCTGGCCGGGGGGAAAAAAGATATAAACGTAACCGTGTCCCCTTTCGTGCCGAAACCGCTTACGCCGTTTCAGTGGTCGCGCCAGATGGACGCGGCCTATTTTCTGGACGCGGTGCGACGGATCAAGCGCGGCGTTCCGCGGCAGGTCACTATTAAAAACCACAACGTGGAATCGTCCGTGCTGGAGGGGGTTCTCGCGCGGGGTGACGAGCGCCTGTCGGCGGTGGTCCTCGGCGCGTACAGGGACGGGGCAAGGCTCGATTCGTGGAGCGAACACTTTAATTACGGTATATGGGAAAGGCGTCTCGACGGGGAAGTGCCCGGGTGGAGATCGTTTATGGAGGCGCGTCCGGACGACGAGGTCTTTCCGTGGGACGCCGTGGAGACCGGTTTCGAGAGGCTTGTGCATCTGCAGAAACGGGCCTGTTCCGCCCCCTCATCACTCCGAAAAAAATCGACGCGTCCGGCCCCGTTACTCACCGCCGACGAGGATTCCGTTCAGGCGTTCGAACGAAAGTACGCCGTCGCGCGCCGCGTACGACTGCGCCTGTCCAAAACCGGCTTCGCGCGGTACGTGCCCCATATCGATTTCATCGAGATCGTCAAACGCTCGCTGCGCATGGCCGGGGTCCCCGTTTCTTTCTCGCAGGGCTTCAACAAACGCGAGCGCATCGCCGCCGGGTATCCGCTGCCGCTGGGGGTTGAAAGCGTCTGCGAGCTTCTCGACGTGGACCTGTATGAGGAGATCGACGTTTCCGCACTCCCCCGTCGCATGAACGAGCGGCTTCCCGAGGGCATTCGCGCGGAGTCCGCGCGTCTTGTCGACTCAAAGGAATCCCTGATGGCGGTCACCGGGGCGATCGAGAACTCGGTCGAGACGGACGACGAGGCAATCCTGGCGATCATTACGCGGAACGTCGAATCGCGCATCACATTTACTCGTGAGACGAAAAAGGGAACGAGCGAGCTCGCTTTCGCTGACGCCGTTCTCCGGGCGCGCTTCGACAATAAGGGAGTGCGTCTCATGCTTACGGCAGGCGACGCGAACGCGCTTCGCATCGACCGCGCGGTCATGGCGCTCGCGGAGATTCAGGCGGGGGAACTGTATCGCGTCCGGCTGACACGGCTTCGATTGTTCCGGCTGACGGAAAGCGGGCCTGTCGAGATCGCCTGACGGGCGATAGCCCTTGACGGGAATACCCGCGCGTGATACGATGAGTGACCGGGAGGAGGTGCGCGAATGGATCTTGGATTGCGGGACAGAGTGGCCGTCGTAACGGCATCGAGCAGGGGACTGGGCCGCGCCGTGGCAAGGGCTCTTGCCGCGGAAGGAGCGAGGCTCGCCCTCTGCTCGAGGGATGCCGACGCGATACGGGAGACCGCGGAGATAATCGGCAGTGATTACGGAGTGGATGTGTTCGCCGCTCCGTGCGACGTCGCCGACGCCTCGGCCGTCGGGGCATTCGCCGAGCGGGTGCTCGAGCGCTTCGGCGAGGCGCATGTGCTGTTCGCCAACGCCGGCGGGCCTCCGGCGGGCGCCGCTCAGGATTTCGCTCCCGAAGATTACCGCAAAGCCCTGGAGCTCAACCTTCTTAGTACCATCGGCCTTGTGCATGCCTTTCTGCCCGCCATGAAGCGCGCACGGTGGGGCCGCATCATCGCCTCCACGTCGATAACCGTTAAACAGCCGGCTCCGAGCCTCGCGCTCTCCAACGTATCGCGCGTCGGCGTGGTCGCGTACATGAAGACGCTCGCCGGCGAGCTCGCCCCGCACAACATCACCTGCAACACTGTGGCGCCCGGCTACATAATGACCGACCGCGTCGAGAGCCTTATAG
>CAZEAH010000664.1:0-1838 GCA_964510075.1 uncultured Leptospirales bacterium
GATGAACCCCTCTTTAAGGTCGCCCGCCGTCCTCACCAGTATCGGGACCCTCTTAATGAGTTTCCGCTGTACCGACAGAAGTATCTTTTCGCGCGAAAGCTCCACCCGGACCCCCTCCGGTATCTCTGAACGTACCAGCTCCACCGGATAGCGGATCTCGTCGCTGATAACCGCGTTTTCCAGGTCCACGTAGGTCTTGATGTTTTTGGCGTTGATGAGCTTGATATCCTCCTGCCTTCCGCTCAGGCGGACCGTGACGAACTGGTCGCGGCTGTTCTCCACGACAAGGGACGCCGGCAGGTTGCGTATCTCCACGGGCACGCGCAGCTTTATCTCGCCCGTCCGTGTGCTTCCCACATAGGCCCACAGCACGACGGCCGCCAGAAGGCACAGGAGCTTCTGCTTGAAGTCGCGGCCGCTGGCGATATTTTTCAGTTCGTCGACGAAGGTGATCATTTGATCGAGTACTTCTCCTCGTACGCGGTTTTGGGATTCATGAAGTACAGAATCATGTTTTTCAGATCGTTGAGCTTTATGCGGGAGAACATCCTCCCGTTCACCATTATCGATATCCCGCCGGTCTCCTCGGAGGTCACGATGACCAGCGCGTCGGTCTCCTCGGCGATCCCCAGCGCCGCCCTGTGCCGGGCGCCGTGCTGTTTTTTGAGCTGCCGCGAGTCGCTGAGCGGCAGGTAGCAGGCGGCGGCCATGATGCGCGCCTCCTGTATGATGATGGCCCCGTCATGCAGCGCGGTATTGGGGAAGAAGATGGTTCGGATAAGTTCCTCCGTGACGGCGGAGTTGATTACAACGCCCGATTCGATATACGCCTTGAGCCCCGTGTTGCGTTCGATGACGATGAGCGAGCCGATGCGCTCCTCGGACATGGCCGCGATGGCGTTCACCATCTCGTCCAGCGGGAAGGTGTCGGTGGTGAACGCGTTGGAAATCCAGTTGCGCTGGCCGAACTGGGTGAGGAGCCTTCGCAGCTCCGGCTGGAACAGGATTATGACCGTAATGACGATGTACGATGTCAGGTTGGTGATGAGCCAGTTGAGCGTATCCAGCCTCAGCACATGCGAGAGCACCGCCACCACAAAGATGGCGACCAGGCCCTTGAGGAGCTGCATGGCCCTGGTGTTGGATATAAAGGTGTACACCCAGTACAGCAGAAAGGCCACCAGAAGCACGTCCAGAACGATCCTGAAGTACTCCCAGAAGCTCGAAACAAGGTACACCGCTCTTTCAACTACGGCTTCCATCCGGCACCCTTAAAAGCATTGTGACCGCCTCCATAGCGAGACGGTGTTCGCGCACGTCGTGCACCCGTATGATGTCCGCGCCGCCGAACGCGGCAATGGCGTTCAGCGCGATCGTCGCCGGCAGGCGGTCGCTCTCGACGGGGTACAGCTTTCCGATGAGCGATTTCCTCGACAGTCCTATTAACACCGGAAATCCCGACCGCGCGAAGCGCTCCAGATTGCGCAGTATCGTATAATTATGCTCCAGCGTCTTCCCGAATCCGATACCCGGGTCAATGATTATCCTTTCCCTTGCCACCCCGGAGCGCATCGCGAAGTCGGCCCGCTCCTCGAGGAAGGAGGCCACCTCGGCCACCACGTCGCCGTAGACCGGGTTGTCCTGCATGGTCCGAGGCGTTCCCTTCATGTGCATGAGCACCACGGTCGAGCCCGAGCGCGCCGCCAGGGGCGCCATCTCCGGATCGAGTCCGAGCGCGCCGATATCGTTGATGATGGCGGCCCCCGCCTTCAGCGCCTCGGCGGCCACCGCGGCCCGACAGGTATCGACCGATACCGGTACGCCCAGCTCCCTCGCCG
>CAZEAH010000665.1:0-1835 GCA_964510075.1 uncultured Leptospirales bacterium
CCCCCGGCGCCGGTTACAGCTCGAATTCGGTGCGGCTGATTATCTCCTCCTGGGCGAGCTCCGAAAGCCCCGTGAACTCGGCCGAGTAGCCGCTTACGCGCACCACAAGGTCGCGGTACTTTTCGGGCTCGCGCTGGGCGGCGCGGAGCGTCTCGCTTTCCAGCATATTGAACTGGACCTGCACGCCGCCCTTCGAGAAATACGCGCGGATGAGCGAGGCCAGGTTCTCGTTCGATATCTTCTTGCCCTGGAAGCGCATGTTCAGGTTTACTCCGTTATACGCTTTATACAGCGGAAGCTTCGTCACCGAGTTCATGAGGGCCGTCGGCCCGGATACGGCGTTCCCGGTGGTCGGAGTGATGCCGTTGCCGAGAACGTCGCCGGCGAAGCGCCCGTCCGGCGTGGCGCCGGTGAACGCGCCGAAACTGATATGGAAGCCGACGGAGAAAATTCCCGGCCAGAACCGGCCGCCGCGGAAGTTGGAATGTTCCGTAACGACATCACAGTAGTGGTCCATCACCCGCGCTGCCATCGCGTCGACTTCATCGCGGTCGTTGCCGTACTTCGGCACGCGGCGCAGGAAGTAGGCGCGCTTGTCCTCCTGGTCCTGCCAGTCGTCACAGAGCCAGGCCACGAGGTCCTCGATCGAATATTTCTTTTCGTCGAACACGACGGACTTTACGGCATAGAGGCTGTCGGCCACGTTCGCGAACCCCATCATCTGCACGCACGTGGAGTTGTACACGGCCCCGCCGCGCGTGAGGTCCAGCCCCTTCTCCATGCACCCGTCGATCATCGCCGAGGCGAAGGGAGAAGGCACCTTTGCGGCGATGGCGCCGTCGAGGATCTCCATCCCCCGCGTCATCTGCTTCATGAAATGACGCATCTGCGCGTCGTAGGCCTTCCATACGTCGTCGAACGAGGTGAACTCCGACGGCTCGCCGGTCTCGATACCGGTGCGGTACCCGAAGACGTTGTCGATGCCGTTGGAAAGCGCAAGCTCAACGCACTTGATGCCGTTGAACTGCACCGCGAAGGTCGAGCCGAAGCTCTTGCCCTGCGCGTTGGCCTCCAGACAGCCCACCACGCCGTAGTCGCGGGCGTCCTCCAAAGAATGCCCCGCGTCGACGAGCGAACGCACGACCGCCTCGTCGTTGAAGAAGTGCATGAGCACCCCGTCGCGCGCGTATTCGACCGCCCGGTTGAAGAAATCGGCCGGCGGGTTCTTCGACAGGCGCACACCGAAATTCGGCTGAACCGTGCGCACGTCCGCGTAGGCGTCCAGCCCGATATAGCTCAGCTCGTTCGTCGCGTCGGAACCGTCCGGACCCATGCCGCCCACGGTCACGTTCTGCGTGGTCTTGCCCTCGGTGCCCTCGCCGCCCGGTATGAAGGCCTCCTCGAGCACATTCCAGATTTCGTTGGTCTTTATGAAGAGCAGGGATAAAAGCTCGCGCGCCCTCTCGGGGGTGATGCGTCCAGCCTCTACGTCGGCCCGGTAGTACGGGTACAGCACCTGGTCGATCCTTCCGAGCGAAATGGAGTTGCCGCCCGATTCTATCTGCGCGATCAGGTGGATGAAATACACGGACTGCACCGCCTCGTGGAAGCTACCGGCAGGATGCTCGGGCACCCGTTCGCAGACGCGGGCGATCTCCCGAAGCTCCGCGGCGCGCTCCGGATCGCGCTCCTTCTTCGCCATCGCCGCGGCCTGTTTCGCGTAGCGCCTGGCGAAGGAAACGGCCGCCTCGCAGGAGCGGATCATCGCGTCGTACAACAGTCCCTTCTCGCTCTCCCGCTCGGCTTTCGGGAGGCGTGCCATCGCGGCCTTCGCG
>CAZEAH010000666.1:0-1826 GCA_964510075.1 uncultured Leptospirales bacterium
TCGGGCTACACCGATCAAATGCGTTTCGGAAAGTGAATAGATATATGGGAGCCTTGTAAATATTCAGCGTTTTTCGTGGGAAAAGGCCGCCGGGGAAATTTACGAGTTATTCTGTGAATGTGGACGAAATCAATAGTCATTATCGATTCCTCCTCGAATTATCCTTCGTCAAGGCATGGTTTGTCGCCGATGGCATAATCGGTTGACAAATTCCCCCAACCATACGTATACCCTTCATACAACGCAAGTAGACTTAAAAGGTTCAAATATCCATGGCAAAAACAGCGTTCATCACCGGCGTCACCGGGCAGGACGGCGCATACCTGGCGAAATTCCTTTTGAGCAAAGGCTACACCGTATACGGGGGCTACCGCCGTACCTCAAGCCCCAATTTCTGGCGGCTGGAGGAGATGGGTGTCTTCGACGATGTCCGCCTGCTGGAGGTGGACATCCAGGACACCGGAAACCTCATCCGCGCGTTCGAAAAACACCGGCCGGACGAGGTCTACAACCTGGCCGCGCAGAGTTTCGTCGCCGTCTCGTTCGAAAAGCCGGTGCTCACCGGCGAGATAACGGCGATCGGCGTTACGCGCATGCTCGAGGCCGTGCGCATCGTGAATCCACGCATACGCTTTTACCAGGCGTCGAGCAGCGAGATGTTCGGCAAGGTCCAGGAGTCGCCGCAGAGCGAGCGCACGCCGTTCTATCCGCGCAGTCCCTACGCCGCGGCGAAGCTCTACGGCCACTGGATGACCATAAATTACCGCGAGTCGTACGACATCTTCGGCTGTTCGGGCATCCTCTTCAATCACGAGTCGCCGCTTCGCGGCATCGAGTTCGTCACCCGCAAGATCACCGACGCGGTCGCGAAAATCAAATACGGCAGGCAGGACTATTTCGAGATCGGCAGCCTCGACGCCATGCGCGACTGGGGCTACGCGGCCGAGTTTGTTGAGGGCATGTGGATGATGCTTCAGCGAAAAAGTCCGGGCGATTACGTGCTTGCCACCGGCGAGAGCCATTCGGTGCGCGAGTTCATCGAACAGGCCTTCGCGTTCATTGGAACCGACATTGTGTGGAAGGGGAAGGGGGCGAAAGAGGTGGGCAGGGATAAAAAAACCGGAAGGACGCTTGTGCGGGTCAACCCGAAGTTCTACCGTCCGGCGGAGGTCGACATCCTCACCGGCGATTACTCCAAGGCAAAGCGCGAGCTTGGCTGGGAGCCGAAGACGCGTTTCGACGAGCTGGTGCGCATTATGCTGGAGAGAGATATGCAGAGGATTAAAGATTGAAGATTAAAGATTGAAGATTAAAAATTTTTCAGATAATGAAAATAAAACGGTTTGAGGATTTGGAGGTCTGGCAGCTCTCTAGAATTCTGGTGAAAAGACTCTATGAGTTGACTCGCAACGGCCGCTTCTCCAGGGATTTCGGCCTTGCCGATCAGATTCAGCGTAGCGGCATCTCGGTCATGGCGAATATCGCGGAAGGATTCGAGCGAAGATCTAATCGGGAATTCATCCAGTTTCTTTCGATAGCGAAAGGATCATGCGGCGAGGTTCGGAGTCATCTATACATCGCGTTGGATGTCGGGTATATCGATGTTTCGGAGTTCAATGAATGTTATGAACTGGCGGAACAAATATCGAAGTCTCTATCAGGTTTTATGAAATACTTGAAATCATCAGCAACCAAATAATATGCAATCTCGAATCTTTAATCTTTAATCTTGAATAGACTTGTTGCAAATCTGAAAAAGTGCTATTAATTTTGGGTCTTTCCGGAATGTTGGGAAATATGAACAGATAGCATAAAATGTAGTAGAA
>CAZEAH010000667.1:0-1820 GCA_964510075.1 uncultured Leptospirales bacterium
CGGTAATCCCTGGAGTAAAGATAGAACCAGCGGTGTTTGAGAGAAAATCCAAGGAAGCGGTTCACCTCAATTGAAAGGGCATTGTCGATCTGGCTGCGGATATGACGCCGGCTTGTATCGCTTCCTTGAAGCGAAACGAACGAATCGACCGACAGACCGTAACTGAAATGCCGAAGGAACTGAACGCGCGCGGAGATGACCGCTTCCACGCCGTACGCGGGTATCTGCACCGGATCGTGGACGCGCTTCTCGAAACCGAGTCCGAACTTGGCCGAGAGGATCTGCCCCGTGAAATTCGCCCCGGCGGTTTCACGGATGACCACCGGGCGGTAGTCGTTCACCACCCTAATAACCGTGTCGCATTGCGATTTATGATACGGCTTCACGCGTTCGTGAAGGTTCAGATTGTACACGAACGTTCCCCGGAGGAGATTGTTCTGATAGTAGTAGGTGTCGTCATCGCGCGTGTGGAGAACGGTATACAGCATATACGGGGTGAGGATAAATTGGTGCAGCTGGTTGTACACGGTTATATCGATGCGGTCCTCGAGGCCCCACCGCCGGTACGTTTCGCTGGGCTGGCCCGGAGGCTCGTCCATATCATCCCCTTTCTTTACCAGCGCCTGCTCGAAAAAATTGGAGAGGTAGAAATCCACGGTCGCCCTGAACCTTCCATCGAGCCTGCCGCAGTCGTCGGCGAGATAGGAACGAGCACCCTTAAGGTCGTTCAAAAGGAGATCCGTTATATTCATCCAACTGTTCGTATATGCGATATCGCGGGCGAGAATCTGTTCGACGCGTTCGAAAGAGGCCTGTGGCGCAATGACACGATACATTCTCGAATCCACAATCGGATAGCCCTGAACGCTCTTCCCGTCGGTGCCCGAGACAAGGAGCGCTTCGTCCGAAACGGACACCTTTTTCAGATCCGCGCCGCTCAGGCTGAAGGTGAACAGATAAAAATCCTGGTTGACCATGTTTAAAACATCCGAGGTTCTGACTTCGTTCCGGATCGTAAAGGGCGCGATGGTTCCCCGCTCAACCAGACCTATCTCCGCGTTGAAGCGCTCTCGTGCAAGGCACAGCAGTCTGCGGTCGCCCGCCGGGATCGACGCCTGGCCGGTATCGGCGATCACCCGGTCCTCCTCGTCCCTGAACTTTCGCTTCCAGAGCGTCAACCGGTTCGCGAAGTCGCGATACGACGGAGTGTCGGTCTTTACAGGCGACGGAATCCTCCTTGAAAGCGCGCGTACGGCGATCCCAGCCTCAATCGAAAGATCGAGTCGGTAGTAGCCGCCCTTTTCGCTTAGGATGACGATCGAGCGGCCGTCGGCAAGGTCCACCCTTCCCGCCCTGCCGGTGAAGAGCTCGCCGGTATAATCTCCTCCGCAGACGGCGATCGAGATCCACGGGTGTTCCGCCATAAGCGCCATTGTGTCCTTTATGGCGAGCCCGCTGAGCGCAATGACGTGGCGCACTCCCATCCGCTCCAGTTCGGAATGAATCTTCTCAAGCTCCGACGCATCTTTCAGCACGCCGACGTCGTAGAGATTCTGTTCCGCGATATCGAAGCGGATCTTTCTCGAGGGGATACCGACGACCGCCACGGGGGTGTTTCCCTTAGAATGAATAAAGTACGGCGTGAAGAGCCGGTTGCCCCTGCGCGCTATACCGGTTGAAAGCAGTCGCGTTGTTTTCCCCTTCTGGAGAAACTCAAGGTTGTCGATGCCGATGCGGAGGTCGCGTCAGGACACCAGAGTGGCGTGGCATCCGAAATAATTCAAATAATCCATCACGGCCGAACCGAAGCTGTATTTGGA
>CAZEAH010000668.1:0-1817 GCA_964510075.1 uncultured Leptospirales bacterium
AGGGAATGAAGATCATGTTTCAGATGATGAACGAGGCCAGGATCGGCATGGGCCTGCAGGGGATGGGAACGGCATCCATCGCGTACCTCCACGCCCTCAACTACGCGAAAGAACGTCTGCAGGGCGCCGACCTCATGAACATGCAGAATCCGGAAGCACCGCGCGTGCCGATCATCAGCCACCCGGACGTCCGGCGCATGCTGCTGTGGATGAAGGCGCATGTCGAGGGGATGCGCGCCCTGGTGTACCTGTGCGCCCTGGCGATCGACCGCAAGGAAGCCATGGAGGGCGAGGAGGCGGCCCGATGGCACGGCATTATGGAACTCCTGGTACCCATCACCAAGGCCTATTGCACCGACATGGGATTCCGGGTGACCGAGCTCGCCATACAGGTGTACGGCGGATACGGCTACTGCCAGGACTATCCGGTCGAGCAGTTCATGCGTGACCTGAAGATCGCCTCCCTGTACGAGGGGACCAACGGCATCCAGGCGCTTGATCTTGTCGGACGCAAGATGACGCAGAACAAGGGCGCAAACTTCATAAATTTTCTCGGCGAAATGAACAACACCATCGCCCGCTACAAGGACAGGGCGAGCCTTGCGGACATCTCCAAGGACGTTCAGGAGGCCGTAAACACGCTCGCCGATATGGGAATGTTTTTCGCCCAGTGCGGGAAGGAAGGCAAGTTCCTGGTTCCGATTTCAAACGCGTATCCGTTCCTCAACATGATGGGGACGATCTGCCTTGCCTGGCTCCTCTTCTGGCAGGCCGGGATCGCGGAAGAGAAACTCGAAGCCATATTCAGGGAAAACGGCGTAGACGCCGCTGATAAAAAGAAGGTGAAGGAGTTCCTCCGCGAGCACCGCGACGGCGCCTTCTACCAGGGAAAGATTATGACCGCACAGTATTACGTGAAACATGTGCTTCCGCAGGCCTTTGCCGTCGCCAGGTCTATTAAGAGTGAAGACCTCACCTGCCTCAAAATACTGGATGAGAGTTTTTCCTCGTAAGAAAGCCAGCATTTTCCATCAGAGGGGGCGCGTTTCCGACCGGTACGCGTCCCCTCTTCGTCTGATGGGGTTCTCCCGGCGCCGCGCTCGCACGGCAACAAAGTATTGACGCACACTGCGTGATGTGGTATTCGATCAGGCGCCATCTGCGGAGGCGTGGACGGGGAGGTGCCGAATGTCAGGTTCAATGAACGACATCATAATGATGCGAAAGGTCGCCGATCGCCTGGAGATGCTTCCCGACGCGGAGCTTCTGGACCGCGTGAGCTTTCTCCTCGAGCAGCTGGACCAGCTGAAGGGGGAGGAGGTCCTGGTCAAAATAAAGGGTCTTATCGACGAAAGACTGAGTAACGGGTATTGGTGAGAGCGATATGAACCAGGAACAGGTAAAAGAGAAACTCCTTATGCTTAACGCGGAGGTGGAGGAGTTCAGGGTCACGTTTTCCGGAAAGAAGAGCGCAAAGGTCGACGGCCTCTACAAGCCGGCGGAGAGGGAGATCATCATCCACAACCATAACTTCAACGGTGATGCGGCCCTCATGTACACGGCCATCCACGAATTCGCCCACCACATTCAATTCACAACGGCCGCCTCGCCGGTGTCGTACCGCGCGCACACCAACCGTTTCTGGGACATACTGCACCGGCTGCTTTTTGAGGCGGAGAAAAAGGGGATATACGAGAATGTATTCGAGAAAGACCGGCGCTTCGCCGCGCTTACCGTGCGGATACGCAACGAATTTCTCGAGAAAAACGTCCACCTCATGAAGTAACTTGGAGGCCTTCTTTCGGAGGCGATGGAAC
>CAZEAH010000669.1:0-1807 GCA_964510075.1 uncultured Leptospirales bacterium
GTATTTGTCTTGACAATACATATATTTATCTTATTTTATGCATAAGGGAGAATAGCCATGAGAACAACTATCGATTTGCCCGAAAACCTGATCGCTGAAGCGATGAAGCTTACAAACAGCAAGACAAAAACCGATGTCATAAAAAAAGCCCTGGCTAATCTGATTCAGAGGGAAAAAGTTAAAGACATCAAAAGCTATCACGGAAAAGTGCAATTGGACATCAATATCGACAGGTTGCGGGACAGATGACCTGTGTTCTGATCGATACCTCCGTCTGGATTGAGTACTTTCGCGGCTCTCATTCGATTGATGCCGGGTTATTGAACGGTTTTATTGAAAACAATCAAATATGCACCAACGACCTGATACTGGCCGAACTTATCCCTTCGCTGAAGATAAAAAATGAGTCGGACCTCATAGAGGCTTTGATGGCCGTTCGCTCCAACCCGATTGTGATCGACTGGAAGGAAATTATAGATTTTCAGACAATCAACATGAAAAACGGCATCAACAATGTCGGAATCCCCGACCTTATACTTCTCCAGCATGTTATCAGGCATAATTTATCGCTTGCAACAATAGACAAACACTTTACTCTGATGAGCGGACATTTCGATTTCCATCTGCTTGAAATAAGGATGCGCTGACCGTACCTGTTATTCTATCGTCCCGCTTCACCCGGGGCTCTTTTTCTGGTGCATTCGTCCTGGTTGAAATATTCCGCTCGGGAAACGATCCAATGACGATGTGCGCCATCCGGTCGTCCCGTTAACTTCAGCCGGGATTGGCCGCTCAAACCATACACAGGACCGGACCATGATCAAACAATTCCTCGACTCCCTTAAAGAGAAACTCGAAAAGAGCCGCCTCACCGCCGTGGCCATCTCGCTCGGCGCGTTTGTATTCCTCTTCGCGCTCAGCTTCACGCGGCCCTACGAGCTCTTCGATCTCAAGCTCTACGATCTCAATTTCAACGCGAAGCCTTCCATCCCGCAGTGGGACCGGCTCACCTTCCTCAACATCGACGACAGCGCCATTTACAGCGTCGGGCAGTACCCGTGGCCGCGGCACATCTACGCCGGGGGCCTGGACGTGCTCGGCAGGGTGGGAGCCCGTCAGGCGGTGTTCGATATTCAGTTTATTGAAGAGTCTCCCCTTCTGGTCGACCGCAAGGCCATGCCGGGCCTGGAGGAAAAGATCAAAAAAGGCCGCCCGGTAAAAGGAGACGAGATCACGCGCGCGCTCATAGACAGCGACCGCATGTTCGCCGACTCGGCGAAGGCCTTCGGCAGGGCGGTGCTCGCCTACTCTTTCTCAAAGGAAAAGCTCATACTCTACAACCTTGACGAAAAGGCGCTGGCCGAGCGGAAGGCCGCCGTCCATTATTTTACCGACAAGGCCTCAATTCCGGTCCCGGAGAAGAACGCCGCTGCATACAGCGGGCTCATCGACCCGGACCGGGTGCAGATACAGTATCCGGTACCCAGGCTCGTCCGCGCGGCGCGCACCTTCGGCTTCGTGGACTCCGACTTCGACATTGACGGCATCGCGCGTAAAATCCGGCTGGTCCGTGTCTTCGAGGGACGGATTTATTTTCACATGGCCCTTGCCATGATCGCCGACCTCTGCGGCGTATCCCTGCAGAACATCGAGGTCGTTCCCGGAAAGCGTATCGTTCTGCGTAATGCCGAGAACCCGGTAACGCACACACGCGAAGACATCGTCATTCCTATAGACGGACGCGGCATGATTTACATCAACTGGGCCGACGATTTCGAAAAGGCCTTCAACCATCTCTCTTACTACG
>CAZEAH010000670.1:0-1805 GCA_964510075.1 uncultured Leptospirales bacterium
CACCTGCCCTCGCCGATCCTCGTCATTATAGCGTCCGGGATCTCGTAGTTGGAATATACGTTCTGAACGTCGTCCTGTTCCTCCAGCTGCTCGATCAGCCTGATACACTGCTCCGCCTTTTTTTCGTCGAGCAGGATGGTGCTCTTCGGGATGAACGTGATCTCGTGGAGCGCCAGCCTGTATTGCTTCGCCTGTACAATATCGTTCACCCGCGCGAAACCCTCCGGCGATGTTACAATGACGATGTTCCCGTCCTCCGTTCTCACGTCGTCCACCCCGTAATCGAGAACGAGCTCCATTATCTCTTCTTCGCTCGCCTGTCCCCCCTCGATGATCACCATGCCTTTCCGGTCGAACATATACGAAACACAGCCCGTCTCGCCGAGGTTCCCTCCGTTTCGCGAGAAAAGGGTTCGAATCTCGGGAGTGGTCCGTTTCTTGTTGTCCGTAAGGCAGTGCGCCATGATGGCCACCCCGCCGGGCCCGTAGCCCTCGTAGGTTATCTCTTCGTATACCACGCCTTCAAGCGTTCCGGTCCCCTTCTTTATCGCGCGCTCGATATTGTCGGCGGGCATGTTGTTTTCTCTGGCCTTGAGCACCGCCGTGCGGAGGCGCGGGTTCGCGTTGATGTCATCACCGCCCATCCTCGCCGCGACGGTGATTTCCCTTATTATTTTGGTGAACAGCGCCCCCCTCTTGGAATCAACCGACGCCTTTTTCCTCTTGATGGTGGCCCATTTAGAATGTCCTGACATATAGTACCTCGATCCTTTACTCAACTATACGGTTCAAGTTAACCCTCTCAATAACCCCTGCTAATTTTCAACTGTAATTTTATGACATGGTCCCGCGCCTTCGAGGGCTCGTAATCGAAAGCGATGCACTCCCGATAGTATCGTATCGCATCATCCAGCTTTCCGAGCCGCTCATGACATTCGGCCATGTTCCAGCGGACCCTTCCCGCGTCCAGCTTCGAATACGAATAAAGCCTCTCCCTCCGCTCGAGCCGTAGCTTGCTCTCTTCCTCCATCAGGAATTCGTATCGGGCATAGGTGTCAAAATCCGGTTGTTTAAGGAGCGATGATTTTACTCCGCGTATGTCCGAGTTCAGTTTTTCGATTTCCCGGTCCTTCTCCTCGAGGCTCTTTTTTATCCGGTCCTGGTAAACGATCGTCTCCCCGTACAGGCTGACCGCTTTTTCGAATTCGAGGTCCCGCATGGCCATGTCGGCCGAGTATTCGTACGCTTTCGATCTCCGGAAGATGTCGCTCGCCGGCAAAAGCTCGAGCGCGCGGGCGAGACTGGTGCGCGCCAGAACATAGTTACCGGTCCGCGTAAAGGCGAGATGCCCCAGGGCGAAATGGATATATCCGTCATCCGGTTTTGCCGCCAGGTACTCCTGATAATGGCGCACCGTTTCGAGATATCGCCCAATGTCCTCGTTCAGGTTGGCGATCATCAGGTAGAGTCCGGGATTGTCAAGACGTTCGCCCTTCCAGCGGACATAACGCTCCAGATGGAACAGAGCCCGTTTTTTATCCCGTGTCCTGTACAGGGCGAGGCCGAGCCGCAGAGAGTGCTCGTAGTTGCCCGGATTGAAAGAATAGGCGGCCTCAAGCGCCCGTGCATATGCGCGCTCGTCACCCCGTTTTCCGAACACGTCGGCGATCTCCGAAAAAATCACATCGTCCTTTTGCGGCTCAAGCTCCTTGAACCTGAGGCTCTGGCCGTAATGATTGAGCGATTCATCAAGGCGACCCAGGCGGAACAGGCACCGCGCGGCATCAAGATGCAGGGTGTGCAGT
>CAZEAH010000671.1:0-1803 GCA_964510075.1 uncultured Leptospirales bacterium
GAGTGGACCTCTACGGACAGGTGTGCTCGGAGTCGGTGGGGGCCGCACAGAAGTCCGGAACGGGGGGGCAGCTCGATTTTATTTTCGGGGCCTTCCGTTCGAGAGGCGGGAAGGGCCTTATCTGCCTGGCCTCCACGTACACGGACGCCGAGGGCCGGAAACACTCGCGCATACGGCCCGCCATCACTCCCGGCTCGGTCGTAACGGTGCCGCGATCGATCACGCATTATGTCGTCACCGAGCATGGAACGGCCCAATTGAAGGGAAAGTCGACATGGCAGAGAGCCGAGTCGCTCATCAATATCGCCCATCCCGATTTCCGAGAGGAGCTTATTCGAGAGGCGGATGCGATGAAAATATGGCTGCGCAGTAACAAAAAAGGAGCATAATCAGGATCGGAGGAGCGCCCGCCATGGGAGAATTCGAGAGCACTCTGTATAAAAACAAGCTTATATCCGCCGAACGGGCAGCGGAGCTGGTGAAGTCCGGCGATGTCGTGCATTACAGCGAGTTCGTTTTGTTTCCCGAAACGCTCGACGCGGCGCTTGCCAGGCGCGCTTTGGACCTGCACGACGTAACGGTACGCAGCACGTGTTTCATGAGGGTACCGGAGGTCATTAAAGCCGATCCCGCGCGGGAACATTTCATTCTGGAGGATTATCACTTCGGCACCTTTTCGCGACGCCTGCACGACCAGAACCTCTGCAACTATATCACGATTACCTACCATATGGGGCCGAGAATCGTGATAAAGTACGTGGACGTCGACGGTTATTTCCTTTCAGCCGGCGCCATGGACAGCAGGGGATACTTCAATTTCGGCCTGGCAAATTCGGTGAGCTCGGCGGTGATCTCAAAGGCCAAAAAGATCGTGGTGGAGGTGAACGATAAGATTCCCTACTGCCTCGGAGGCAACCAGGAATCGCTGCATATCTCCCGCGTCGATTACATCGTCGAGAGTGAGGGCAAGCCGCTCATGGAAATTCCTCCGGCAAAGCCGACAGAAATAGACAGGAAAATCTCACAGCACGTTCTCGCCGAGATAGAGGACGGATGCTGCCTTCAGCTCGGTATCGGCGGTCTGCCGAACGTGGTCGGAGCCATGATTGCCGAGAGCGACCTGAAAGATCTCGGTGTCCACACCGAGATGCTGGTCGACTCGTATGTTGATCTGTATAACTCGCGCAAGATCACCGGTGCCAGAAAGACCCTCGACGCGTATAAAATGAGCTATACGTTCGCCATGGGCACGAACAAGGTCTACGAATTCCTTCACAATAATCCCACCTGCGCCTCGTATCCGGTCAACTATATCAACGACCCGAGAATCATGGCGATGAACGACCGGGTGATCGCGATAAACAACGCCATCGAAGTCGACCTGTACGGGCAGGCCTGTTCCGAATCCGTCGGCGCTGCCCAGAAGTCCGGGACCGGCGGCCAGCTCGATTTCATTTTCGGAGCCTTCGGCTCACACGGCGGGAAGGGCCTCATATGCCTCAGTTCAACGCGCACCGAAAAGGACGGAACGACCGTTTCACGCATCCGGCCGACGATTACTCCGGGATCCATCGTTACGGTGCCGCGTTCAATCATTCACTATGTGGTTACGGAATACGGTTCGGCCCAGCTGAAGGGCAAATCGACCTGGCAGAGGGCCGAGGCCCTCATCAACATCGCCCATCCGGATTTTCGCGACGAACTGGTGCGTGAGGCAGATCGGATGAAAATATGGCTGAGGAGCAATAAAATCGCCTGACCCCCCGGGGGAAGGGCGCGGGGGGGGGGGGCGGCGCCCCCCCC
>CAZEAH010000672.1:0-1802 GCA_964510075.1 uncultured Leptospirales bacterium
CCGTTATGGAGACCCTGGGAATAGGCGGGAGGAGCGCCGGGGCCCCGGCCCCGGGCGGCGAGACGGCCGCGCGGTACCCGGGCAGGATTGTGCTTCTGGTGGAGGACAATCCTATAAGCCGCCAGGTGATGCGCGAACTTCTTGAGAACGAGGGCATGCTGGTGGACGAGGCGCACGACGGCGCGCGGGCCATAGAAATGCTCGACGGGCGCTCCTACGACCTTGTGTTTATGGACGTGCAGATGCCCGTGATGGACGGGCTCGAGGCGACCACGCGTATCCGCGCCGACGGTCGCCACGAAAAGCTGCCCATCATCGCCATGACCGCCTACGCCATGAGCGGCGACCGCGACCGGTGCATCGCCTCGGGCATGAACGACCACCTGCCCAAACCGATCGATCCGGAAGCGCTCTATTCCGCCCTCGAGCGCTGGCTGGGCCCCGGTGTTACCGCCGGGCCGTCGGGTTCGGCGCCCGCACCGGCCCCGCCTCCTCCCGAGCCTGTTTTCAATGGCATCGACATGGACTTCGCCCTGGGGCGCATGAGGGGCGACCATGCGTTCCTGAGCCAGCTTCTGTCGCAGTTCTGCGATCTGTACGCCGACGCCCCGAACGACATTCGCGGTAAACTCGACGCCGGCGAGATACAGGAGGCGCGGCGGCTCGCCCATTCAATAAAGGGCGCCTCCGGTACGCTGGGAGCGCTCGCGCTCCAGAAGGCCGCCGCCGCGCTCGAGAAGGAGATCGCCGAGGGCGGGAACGCGCTGGAGGTACGGCTCGGGGAGTTCGCCGCCGCGCTCGATACAGTGCTCTCCAACCGGAGCGTACTCTCCGCGCTCCCGCCGGAGGGCGGCGCTCCGGCGGACAGGGCGGCGCTCGACCCCCGCGCCCTCCTGGAACGCCTCTCGCGGGAGCTGAAGGCCGGAAGCTACTCGGCGCTCGATACCCTGGCCGAGCTGAAGGCCGCGTGGCCGCGCCGCGCCTTACAACAGCTCTCCGGGCTGGAGCGCGCGCTTACCGCCTTCGAAAGCGAGAAGGCCCTCGCGCTTATCGCCGCCCTCAAAAAAAAACTCGACGGAGGTCCGATCTGAATGGCACGGGACAAGATACTCATCGTCGACGACTCCCCCACCCCGCTGCGCGCGCTCGGCGAACTGCTTAAGGACGACTACGACATCTACACGGCCACCGAGGGCCGCCAGGCGATACGGCGCGCGCAGGAGCTTCAACCCGACCTGGTGCTTCTCGACGTCATGATGCCCGGAATGGACGGCTACACCATCTGCGGCATCCTTCGAAGCGATCCCTCGACCTCGGAGATACCCGTGCTCTTCATCACCGCCCGGAGCGAAGCGGACGACATCGTGCGCGGCTTCGAGGCCGGCGGGCTTGATTATATCACCAAGCCGTTCAACCCGCGCGAGCTCTTTGCCCGCATACAGACGCACCTGGAACTTCGCCGCTCGCGCCAGGCGCTTCGCTCCTATGCCGGGGAGCTCGAGCGCCGCAACGAGGAGCTCAACAGGGCCAGGGAAAGCCTGGAGATGATGGCGCGCATCGACCCGCTCACGGGACTGGCCAATCGCCGTTACGCCCTGGAGCGGCTTGAGGCCGAGGTGTCGCGCTCTTCGCGCCACGATGAACCGTTCAGCCTGGCCATGGCCGATATCGACGACTTCAAGATCGTAAATGACACGCACGGGCACCAGGCAGGCGACGCGGTGCTTAAGAGCACGGCCGACACCCTGGCCGCTTCGGTCCGCAGAGAGGACATGGTGGCGCGGTGGGGCGGAGAGGAGTTC
>CAZEAH010000673.1:0-1774 GCA_964510075.1 uncultured Leptospirales bacterium
GGTATCCCTCTTCCCGAACACATGCGGCACGCCCCAGCGGTCGCGCAGTATCCGCACGTCGTAGGCTGAGGATATATCCGCCGTCGCGAATGGCCCCCGGGTCGGAACGAGATACGAAAGCATGAGTGCGGCGACCATTGCCGCGATGCGACGTGTCGACGGTGACATGGTTCATCTTCCTTAAATGCACGGGAACGCCGTCTGATTGGCGCGATCAGATTAGCATATGCGATGGAATTGGCAATCAGATTACGTGACAGATATCAATACCACCGGAGACGGAAAAACCGATAGTCCCCCGGTTGTCCTGCGGACATGCCTCTGAACTCCATTAAAACCGCGGCTTAACCCCCGCATTCCGGTTGACGCCGCGCCCCCGCCGCGCTATATTGTATCCTGCAGGGGACGAATATGGTTTCGACTGCAATGATGTGTCTGCAGCTGCATGCCGAGCGTCCGTCGTCTCGTAAATCGCGGCGGGTTAAAGTTAAACGCAAACAACGAATTAGCTCTCGCGGCTTAACACCCACGGGCGTCGCTGATGGATCTGCTCCTCTGGGGCTTTCAGCGGCGTAAGAAACAGAGGATAGCGATGGCGCCCGTTCCCGGCGCCGGAGCGAAGACAATGGGAACCCGGTCCCGAGTACGGCGCTCCTTCCCGGAATCAGGACTTGAATCAAATGAAGGGGACAAGCATGTAGACGTTGCAGGTGTGTGTTGCAGGACGCGGGTTCGAATCCCGCCGTCTCCAATGCTTTTTTTATCTTCCGGCCGACCACGCCCCTCATTACAGGCATGCGGCCGCCGGTACCGGGAATCGCCCCTCCACACCCCCGATCACATATAAAAATGACTGGCCATATTCCGGGCTTGGGTGTACCGTCGCGGCATCATGAAGCACGGTCCGGGTAAATCGATATGAAGCGCACCGTGCGGTTTAAAAGCGTACTCATTGTCCCCGACCGAAGACGTAAACCCGACACCCTTACATTCGACGTTGAAAACGCGCGCGATCATGTCCTGAGCATAAGCCCCGCTAATTTCATACTAAACCGCTCATGGATGTCGAGTTTGCTTATTTCGCTCATGGCGATCATTCCCCTCGCCGCCCTGATGTACGGCATAATCACCATGGGATTGAGCATCGACATACACAAGGCGCTTCCGTGGTTCATCCTGTCATGCGTCGCCGCTTTTCTCATGCTCCTGGCCCTGGTGGGAATACCCGCCTCGCTGCGCCGTCTCAAATGGGACCTGGTGGTAAAAGAACGCGGCGCGGGGAACTGGAAGATCATCGACGACACCGACTGGGAAAACTTTACCCGCATGATCAGGCTCGCGGAAGAAAGACAAAAACGCGAAAAAGAGGAACTGGAAAAGGAGATGGCGAAAGGGCCTTCATGGCCCGCGCGTTGACTCCGGGAGGGAGCGCATGAAATACGTCATCCGCTTCGTTAAAATATTCTGGCTTGCCCTCTGGGCATCGATCTGCACGCTCGCTCTCTTCATTCCCATGACGCTCGCCGCGCTTTTGAGCCGGACCGGAAACCTCGCCTTCTCGATATCCAAAATATGGGCGCGGGTCATGCTGCTGATTTCGTTCACGCGCGTCGGCATCAGCGGAAAGGAGAACATCCGGAAGGGACAATCCTACGTTATCATTTCGAACCACCAGTCGCACTTCGACATCCTCGCCCTGGTCACATCGCTCGGCGTGCAGTTCCGCTGGATAATTAAAAAGGAGCTCTTGAAGGCGCCGCTCTTCGGCTACGCG
>CAZEAH010000674.1:0-1772 GCA_964510075.1 uncultured Leptospirales bacterium
T
Organism: uncultured Leptospirales bacterium; assembly: GCA_964510075.1. Taxonomy (GTDB): domain Bacteria; phylum Spirochaetota; class UBA4802; order UBA4802; family UBA5368; genus MVZN01. Next base: position 2 of record CAZEAH010000674.1, read on the forward strand.
ACAATGACAGGATAGGGCGAGGGACATCGTGATGGTATACGGCAAACCCTCCCCGTCATCGCGAGGAGGCCGCAGGCCGACGTGGCGATCTCATAAGGCAAAAAGTCTATTGTACACAACATCAAGACCATACCATACAGGGAGAATAGAATGAACGGTAAGAAACGTCGTACACTCATTATCACAATACTGCTGGCTGCTTCACTGGCGGTGTCGGGCTATATGTATTTTTCGGACGCCCACGAAACGGTCGCCCTTCCCGACGAAGTGAAAGTGATTCCGCTGGAATTCACGAACGTTTTCCTCATTCCGCTGAGCAAGGGATACATGCTGATAGACAACGGCTACGCGAAGGAGTACGACCGCTTTTTGCGGGGCCTCAGGCATCACGGCGTCGACGTTATGGATATCAGGTACGTCTTCATCACCCACCATCACGACGACCATGTCGGCTTTCTCACTACGATGACCGCCCGGAATCCGTCGTTACGCGTCATCGTCCATGAGACGGGCGTACCCCTGCTCGCCGCGGGCCAGAACAACACGAAGAACGGCGGGGGCATTGTCAACAAGGCCATTTACGCGCTGTTCAGGCTGAAGATGCTCATCAGCCCCACCTGGGACTTCAGGTTTCCTCCCTATAAGGTCCGTAAACAGGATATAATCCTGCGAGGGGAGAAAACCGATCTGCCCGCCGAGGTGGGCCTCTCCGCGACCGTGCTGCATACCCCGGGGCATTCGTCCGACTCCATCTCCCTGATCTATAAGGACACATACATGTTCTGCGGGGACATGGCCTCAAGCTTCCTCCTGTGGGCGGGGGCGAAGTACCTCACGCTCTTCAATGAAAACGTCGGCCGGGTGTACGCCTCATGGGAAAAGGCGCTCGCGATGAAGGTCGAGTTCATCCTCCCCGCGCACGGAAAGCCGTTCACGGCGGAAAGGCTGAAGGAGAACCTGTATAAATACTCGCAGGATGACATGGTGGTGTATTTTTAGAACGGTTGCGGCTTCCCGGGGGGGGGGGGGGGATAATCGCCCCCCGCCGGTACCGCTCTCACTCCCTGTGTTTCCGGTTATACTCCTTTACCAGCTTCGCGATCTCCCTGTCGCGCGCCTTCCGCTCGCGCCGGCCCTTCTCCGTTCGGAGGGCCTCCGTTACCCGCATCTCGCGCGCGAGCGACATGTAGGCCTGGTAGCGGTCGTGCGCGATTGCCCCCTCCGACACAAGACGCAGCACCGCGCAGCCGGGTTCGTCGGCGTGGCCGCAGTCCCGGAATTTGCAGCGGCCCGCGGCCTCGGCGATTTCCGGGAAGGCAACCTCCAGCGACGCGGCGTCCCCCGACGGACGGAGCTCCCGGAGGCCTGGCGTATCTATCATCATCGCCCCGTTCTCGAGAAAGAAGAGCTCCCTGCGGGTCGTGGTGTGCCTGCCCCGCCTGTCGTCCTCGCGCACCTCGCCGGTGTGCTGGGCGTCGCGCCCCAGGAGCGCGTTGATGAGCGCGGACTTGCCGACGCCCGAGGGCCCCGTAAAGGCCGCGGTCTCGCCGGGGACAAGGTGCGCCCGCAGGGCGCCGAGCCCCTCGCCCGTTAGCGCGCTCAGCATGACCAGCGGAACATTCCCCGCGATCGACGCGACCCTCCGCGCGAAGCCGTCCCTTTCGTCCGCGGGGCACAGGTCGCACTTGTTGAGCACGATGACCGGCGAGGCCCCTCCGTCGGCCACCATGACAAGATACCGCTCGAGCCCGCGCTCCGTGAAGTTCCGGCC
>CAZEAH010000675.1:0-1768 GCA_964510075.1 uncultured Leptospirales bacterium
GATGATCGACCACCTGTCGTGGATGAACGATCTGCTGGAGTCGATCACCCGCGGAACGGAGTTCACCGGGCAGCTCGACCATAGCAAATGCAAGTTCGGCCGGTGGTATTACTCGTTCAGGGAATCGCCCGAGTTTGCGGAAATCGACAGCGGGCAGGCGGAGATTTTCCGGAACATGGAGGATTTCCATACCCGCCTGCACGCTTCGGCACGGGCGATCGGCAACGCCCCCGGGCAGGCCGCGGCGCTGCGGATTTACGAAACCGAGACCGAAAAGGCCGTGGGCGGCCTGCAGGGACACATGCGGGAATATATGGATTTCAACGTGCGACTGGAGGAACACTACGAAAAGCTCGTGCGGACGGACATGCGCCTGATCAACGTGATGAACGTGGCGGCGCTGCTGGCCGTAATATTTATCGTGGGCATGCTGAGCTGGAGGATAGTGAAAAGCATAAGCGGCTCATTCGCGAAATTTAATGAGGGCTTTGCCAGGGTTGCCGCCGGAGACCTGCGCTCACCCGTAGAAACCGGCACCGCCGATGAGTGCGGCGATCTCGCGGCGGCCTTCAACGAGTTCGCCGCAAGGATCAGGACCGTGATCGCCGACGTGAAGGACACGGCCAATCAGCTGGCGGCCTCGTCGGAGGAGCTTTCGGCGTCGTCGCTCGCGTTTTCGGACAGCGCGCAGAACCAGGCGGCGGCGACGGAGGAGATGACCGCCTCGATCGAGGAGATCTCCGCCGGCATGGACAGCGTGGCGGCCGGAGCGAACGAGCAGCATGCCAGCATGACCGTGCTCATGGACAGAATGCGGGAACTCTCCGACGCCATCCAGGAAATGGGAGGCCGGGTGCGGGACTCGATGCGGCTGTCGGTCGACATCTCGGAAAAGGCTCGCACCGGCGAGGAATCGCTCAGGCAGATGCACGAGAGCATGGACAAAATCGGAGCCAGCTCGCGCGAGATGACGGGCATCATCAAGATCATCAACGACATCTCCGACCAGATCAATCTTCTCTCGCTCAACGCCGCCATCGAGGCCGCACGGGCGGGCGATGCCGGCAGGGGTTTTGCCGTGGTCGCGGATGAAATTTCGAAGCTGGCCGACCAGACCGCCGCGAGCATAAAGGAGATCGACTCCCTCATATCGGTCAACGAGAGGGAAATCGAACGGGGAATGGCGAACGTGAACGAGACGGTAGGCGTAATAGGCACCATCATCGACGGCGTGTCCTCGATCGCCGGGATGATGGATTCCATATACGAATCCACGGAGAAACAGCTCGGTATAAACGAAAACGTAAACCGCGAGGCGGGCGCGGTCAAAGGCCGATCCGACGAGATAGCGAACGCCACCGGCGAGCAGAAGATCGCCATCACCGAGATCGTAAAATCTATTTCCAGTATAAACGAGCTCACACAGGCCATCGCATCCGGTTCCGAGGAGATGTCCGGAAATTCCGAAGAGATGGCCGGTATGGCCGAAACGCTCAAGAGCAAAGTGGGCTATTTTACGACATAGACACGCCGAGTCAGCGGGAGCTGTAGGTCCCGAGAAGCCCGAGACATTTTTCGAGCGGTACGGGCCTGCTCACCAGGTAGCCCTGAATGAGGTCGCACCCCTCGTCGGCGAGGAACCTCCGCTGTTCGTCGGTCTCGACCCCTTCGGCCAGAACCTCCAGGCCGAGGTTGTGCGCCATCGCGATGATGGTCCGCGCGATCGCGACCGAGGCGTGCCGACGCGCCGCCAATCAGCGCGTGTTCC
>CAZEAH010000676.1:0-800 GCA_964510075.1 uncultured Leptospirales bacterium
AGGAGTTGCAACTTTATCAACCTCAAAAATGTTAATTAATAGAGGTTCCCATAAACGATTTGAATGACCGGGCCGAATTCCGCATGGCGCGCACACCCGGTTCGATCAGAAGCCTCGCGCCGCGTTATGTCCGCAATCATACCGGAGGAGACGGCCCCTTCGTAGCCGCAAGCCCGCGAAGCCGCCGCCGCGGGCAATTATTTCAGCATAAGGAATACGGGCATGCACTCCAACCGCGCTAGGATTCTCATCGTCGAAAACGAACGCGCCGCCGCCGCGCGGCTCGCGGGGATGCTTCGTCCGATGGGGTGCGATGTCTGCGGCACGGTCGACAGGGGAAACGGGGCCGTCCGCGCGGCCGCGGAACTGGGGCCCGATCTCGTGCTTATGGACATCCCCGCCGACGGCAAGACCGCGGGAGCGGCCGCCGCACGGGAGATTACCGGAGCGCTCGGTATTCCGGTGGTCTGCATCACCGCTCTCGACGACGACGGCACGTTCGAACTCCTCGGCACGGCCGACATCAGCGGTTACGTGCCGAAGCCCCCCGGCGCCAACCAGCTCCGCTTCGCGGTCGGGATGGCCCTACGCAGACATCGGCTCGAAAAGGAACTGCACTACAGGGAAAACCTGCTCTCTTCGCTCATGGCAAGTCTCGACGAGGCGATAATCTCCACCGATACCGCCGGAGCGATCACCTTTATGAACGCGGCCGCCGGCGTGATGACCCGATGGGAGCCGGAGCACGCCGCCGGCAAACCGCTGGAGCAGGTTCTGAAAATGTCCGAGCGCGGGGGGCC
>CAZEAH010000676.1:810-1764 GCA_964510075.1 uncultured Leptospirales bacterium
CCTCGGCCAGCAGATAGGCGATCTCGGAAAGACCGGCTCCCCGCTCGACCACCAGGCCATCCGCGACCTCATTAACCGAAAGAGCCTCGATCCGATGTACATCGTTTCCGGGAACGGCAAAACCATACCGGTCGAGCAGTCCGTGTCCCCCATCCGCTTCGACCGGTCGTCCGACGAAGGCGTGCTTCTGGTCCTCAATGACATCACCGAGCGCCTCGCCGTCGAACAGATGCTCTATAAACTCTATCGCGCGGTCGACCAGAGCCCCGCGCTTGTTATAATTACGGACGCAAAGGGAACCATCGAATTCATCAACCCGCGGGTGGTGGAAATCACCGGGTACTCTTACGGAGAGCTTCTTGGCCGGAACCCCCGCATTTTCCGTTCGGGAGTCCACGACGCGTCGTTCTATTCGGACATGTGGGATACCATACTGTCCGGGCGCACCTGGCAGGGCCGGATGTGCGACCGCCGCAAGGACGGATCGCTGTACTGGGAGACCGCCATCATCTCTCCGATAATGAAGGAAAACGGGGAAATCACCCATTTCCTCAAGATCGCCGAGGATGTCACCGCCCGGAAGGAGGCGGAGGAGCGCTACCAGCGCAAGGCGCATGAGCAGGATGCGATCCTTTCCAATATACCCGCTTTTGTCTTTTTTAAGGACGCAAACCTCCGATACATAACCGCGAACAACGCCTTTCTCCTGCTGGTCGGCCTGAGCGAGGAAGAACTGGCCGGAAAATCGGATTCAGACCTCTTTACTCCGGCCGAAGCGGACAGATTCAGGCTTCACGACCTCAGGGTGCTTGAGACGGGAGAGCCCCTCTATAATGTCGATGAAACGGTCACCTCTTCCGACGGAAGCGTTATGCGGACTACTACCTCAAGAATGCCCTACCGCGACGAAAACGCAAAGATCGTCGGCATCATAGGGATCGCGTGGGACATCAC
>CAZEAH010000677.1:0-1757 GCA_964510075.1 uncultured Leptospirales bacterium
GCAAGGGCTGTTCGAAAACAGGCCGTTTATGCCTCAATGTGCTGAATAGTTACCAATCGAGATTAAAAACGAACCGCCGGTTTTCCTTTTTAAAAAGGCCGGAATCCCGATGGACGTCGGTGAGATTGAATATACGGTGAAAGGCGAAAAAAAGAGCGCCGATGTAACCGAGCTGAACCGACGGCACAATTCGACGGCGTTTATTGTGATTAAGGATGATGTCATACTGTACGAGGAGTATTTCAACGGATATTCGAGGGATTCGATAAATACATCCTTTTCCACGGCCAAATCATTTTCTTCAGCGCTGGTGGGTATCGCGCTGGCCGAGGGAAAGCTCGGCAGCCTGGAAGATCCAGTGGTGAAGTATCTTCCAGAAATGAAGGGGCGCGGACTCGACGGCCTTACCCTGCGTCATCTTCTGGTAATGGGGTCAGGCATCAGATACGAGGCGGGCAGGCTGCTGGGTATGCAGGTAGACCTGCCGTGTTCTGATATGCCCCGGGTATATTACCATCCCGATCTGCGCTCGCTTGCCCTTGCGGCTCCTGCGGGGGACCAGGCGGTAGGTGAGAACTTTTATTATAACGACTACCACCCGGTATTAATGGGCATTATCCTTGAGCGTACGGTCGGGATTAATGCGGCACGTTATCTTGAGGAAAAAATATGGAAGAGGATCGGGATGGAGTATCCCGCCTCGTGGAGTGTCGACAGCGAAATGAGCGGGATGGTCAAGATGGAAAGCGGCATTAATGCCAGGGCGATCGATTTTGCCCGATTCGGTAGGCTTTACCTGAATAATGGTAAATGGAACGGGCGTCAGATTGTTCCGGAAAAATGGGTGATAGAATCGACCGCCCCCGATCCGTCTGACCGTCGAGAATGGCGCAGCCATCAAAAATACAGGGAGTACGGCGCATTTTACAAATACTGGTGGTGGGGCATTAAACGTGACCATGGACGCTATGATAGCGTGGCCATCGGGCACCTGGGGCAGTATATTTTTATTAGACCGGATAAAAATATCATCATTGTCCGCAATGGCATTGACCGTGGAGGCGTTGACTGGTGGCCGGAAGTCTTTCAGCGCGTGGCTGACAGGCTGTAATGCCCGATTCAAACGGTTGCGATTTTCATTCCTGTTTTTTGTCAGTGGGTATTCTTCCGATAGCGCGGCCCTCGCCGTATCATGGCGCGAGCGACTTCAGATACAGCCGCGACGCGGAGGCGAGATTCCTTAATAGGGGTATGAGGGCCTCGTCCATCCTCAGCGCGGCCTCAGGGTTCTCGCGCTTGAGGAGGGCGTACACGTCCATCTCCGGTTCGGTCACGCCGAACAGGTAGGCCGGATCGGAGACGTATGTGCGCGGAAAGGATTTCCCCATCAAATCGTCGATGTCGTCGGCGACCGCGTACGACGCGCGCGATACGATATCGCGGGCGTGGCGGTCCGTGTACGGTGCGGTCGCATCGTCGCGTGACGCGTCCGAAAGCGCGGTGAGAAGCGGGCTGTCAAACGACCCCTTTGCCATCAGATCGATCAGCGCGTAGTACTGGTATTTCTCGAACACAAGGTGCCGGTTGGACAGGATGTTCAGCAGGCCGTTGCGTTTTTCCTCCGAATAGAGCAGGTTCGCCCAGATAAGCCGGAGCGTGCCGATGCCGGGAGTCATCCGCGCGTGGTAGGGCACGGCCATGTCCTGCAGGTAGTGCATCGCCCATCCCGCGAAACGAAATCCCCAGTAGTCGTGCCC
>CAZEAH010000678.1:0-1755 GCA_964510075.1 uncultured Leptospirales bacterium
AAAACAAGCTCGTCAACAACCAGAAGCGCCTCATGAAGCTCGCCAAAGAGGACCCGCTGACCGGCATCCTCAACAGGCGCGCCCTGTTCGACGGCATCCTCAAGGAGATAAACCGGGCGTCGCGCGAGGGCGCCGGAGTCGCGACCATACTGGTGGACGCCGACAACTTCAAGGCCATCAACGACACCTACGGACACCTCGCGGGTGATGTGGCTCTGGCCGAGTTCGCCCGGCGGCTGCAGGACTCGTGCAGGGAGTACGACCTGCTGGGCCGCTACGGCGGCGAGGAGTTTCTTGTTTTCCTGCCCCGCACCGACCGCGACGGGGCCATCCGGGTCGCCGAGCGCATTCGCTCGTCGCTTCGTAAAAAGCCGATGGTATTCGGGGAGCACACGGTGGAGCTCGGAGCGAGCCTGGGAGTGTGCGCCTACACCTTCGATAAATCGAAAAAGCGCGCGGACAATGTGGAGGCCGTGCTGGACGAAATGATAAAACGCACCGATTACGCCCTGTACATGGCAAAAAAAGAGGGCAAAAACCGCGTGGTCGTATACAACCAGTAGCCTTAAGAATCATACGGCCGCAACGCGCAGCGACCGGTTCAGCCCGTATGCCGATTAATACCGATTTCCGTACCTGCCGGGAACGTCATTGTTGGGTACCTCCCTGCTCTTGTTCCCGGTTCTTCCATTGCCGGCAGCGCCTATCAATCGAAACGCTCGGCGCACGACGTCCGTGCGGGTCGCCGTATGGGCGTTTGCGGAAACGCGTTATGACGATATTGTTGTTGACATTGACGTTAGTGGATGTTTAGATACCGCGCCCGGGGGGTGGCACATGATACGGAAGCTGAACGAGCGCATAGAATCGATCTACTCCGACAGGGAATTCGGGGTGCGGAAAAAAGCCCTCGCCCTGCTGTATTACGCGATTCTCATGATTTTTCTGCTGGCGCTGCTCGTCCTGACCTATGCGATAGTGAACCCTTCCGGTGTTCTCAAGGCGGTCGTCGGCGCGGGGACCATAGCGGCGCTGGTCGGGCTCAGTATCGTGTTCGTCCTGAAGGGAAAGCTCGAGTACGCGGTCTCGGTGTACCTGGTGCCGACCCTGCTTATCATCGTCAGTGCGCGCTATGTTAACTCCCTGAGCGTCCCCCATACGACGTTCACCTCGTACCTGTACTACAACTTTTTCCTTATCGTGTTCGTCGCCGTCTTCGCGCGGAAGATCCATGTACCGATCATCTCCGCGGTGCTCATCGTATGTAATTTGATAATGTATTTTTCAATTCGCGGCAAGCTCGATCCGCTCTCTCTGCAGGCGGCCGGCACGGGGATCGCGAACAGCACCGCCGCGCTTCTCATCACCGGAGTGGTGTCGTATATAAGCGTGTGGCTTTCCGCGCAATCGACCAGGAAGCTCCGCGAGGAGGCGGATTCGAACCGACGGCATTACGAGACCATGGAGGCCGTGTTCGAGCGCATACGCGGCGTCTCGCGCGAGCTCGGCATCTCGGCACAGAGCTTTTCATCTACGGCGACGAGCCTCAACGAGACCGCGCAGAGCCAGGCCGCGATTATCGAAGAGTCCTCCGCGTCCATGGAGAGCGTAGCCACGGCGATCGGGAAGGTCTCGTCGGAGGCAACGCGACAGTCGGACGCCGTGAACCGCATCGAGGGGCTCATCTCTCAGCTGAATGCGTTCATCCGCGACGTTTCCGAGCGCGCAGGCGCCATTCACAGGGAGTCGATCAAC
>CAZEAH010000679.1:0-1754 GCA_964510075.1 uncultured Leptospirales bacterium
CCGCGATATGCCCGATGGTACGGTAATCGTCGGTGGAGAGGTTCCCTCCCCAGTGGTGTTCTTACTGGTCGAACCCGGCCGAGATGCCGATGATGCCGGTCCGCTCGATCGCGTCGAGCGCGGCGCGCGTTTCGCGGAGAAATTCTCCCGGCTGTGAGGACTGTATGTTGAGCACGCGCACGTTTCGGTGAGGCCGGAAGATGGCCTCGGTGCCGTCGCCGAAGTGCAGGTCGATGTCGAGTATCACCGCGGAGTCGACGAGCCCTTCGTGGAGGAGCCGCTTGACCGCCACTCCCATGTTGTTGAAAAAGCAGAAGCCCCAGTTGTGGTCGGGATTGGCGTGGTGGCCCGGCGGCCTGATTACCCCGAAGGCCACAAAGCCGTTCAGGGCCTCGCGCGCCGCGCGGATCGCGCCTCCGGCCGCCATGCGGGCCGCCTCGTAACGGTCGGGGCTGTTTTTTTCCTGTGCCAGAAGCGAGTGCGTGTGGCAGCGCAGGATGTCCTCTTCCGCGCACGGTTCGGGCTCCACGACCTCGAGCACCGACGCCAGGCGCGACATGATGGCGCGGACGCGCTCGGGCGACTCGCAGTCGGCGGTGCTGTAGGGCGTAAGATATATCGGATGATAGACGAGCCTGACAAGCTTCCTGTGGCGTGAAATCCCCCGCATGGCTTCACCCCCTATAAAAGCTTTTCCTTAATGTTGTACTGCCACAGCTCGACGAGCTTTTCGAACTCGCGGTCGCGCGGTTTCCCCTCGTAGGCCTTGTTGCGGCGCTTGATGAGGTAGGCCACCGTGGAGTCCTCCAGCAGGAAGCTCTCGTTGAGCGCGTTGAGCTTCCTGATGAGGTAGTTCAGGTTGTGGGTCTGGAAGTCGCCGATGTAATCGATGGCCGCCACGGTGGGCTCGTACTTGATGAGCAGTTCGATGAAATAGAGGCACAGGCGCAGAGAGTCGATGCTTCCCCCCGCGGCCGACTGGATGTGCATGCTGAGCTTCTCGAAAAGGTCCATGTGCTGGTAGTAGGAGTCGTAGATGGGCTTGAGGTACTCGGGGAAGATGTTCATTATCTCGATGAGGTCGATGGGGCTGTCAAGCTCGGCGAAGTGCCGGAATATCTTCCTGCTGTGCGCGTTGTGCGGCTCGACATCGATGAGCTCGATGAACATGTCCTTGATGATGGTGCGGACCTTGCCGGATTTTTTGAGATAGATTTCGATCTCGACCGGCTCGACATAGCAGTTGATCCTGTTCGACGGGTCCATACGCGGGACTATTTTCCGATTCCGCCGAGAAGCTCCTCGAGCTTCCGCCGGTGGGACCCGTTCACCGCCAGACCGCGGGCCTTCTCCACGAGCGGTTCGATATCAGCCCCGCTTCGGGCGGCCTTCTCTATTTCCTCGAGGGTCAGGTGAAAGGCTATGGCGCGGTCCTGGAGCCGCGTGTACGACATTTTCCAGAGCGTGTCGCCCTCCCTGACCACCATGCGTTCTCCGTCGAGCATGACGAAGACGTTGCCCGGGTAGATCCAGTTGGGGTTGCGGTTCTTCATGGAGGCGTAGGGAATGGGGGCATAGCCGTTTTTAAGGGCGACCTGGTTGACGTAGACGAAGATGTCGTGGTCGCTTACGGATATGCCGTATTTTTTAATGATATCCTCGCGAACGCGGCGCTTTTCGGCCTCGCGCCGGGTTCGCTCTTCTTCGATGTCCGCCATGCGGCGCTCCCGCAGGGCCGGTGCGCCGTAGTGCCA
>CAZEAH010000680.1:0-1754 GCA_964510075.1 uncultured Leptospirales bacterium
TTCCCCAGCGGATGCGGGTGTCGTCGATCCAGCGGCGTATGGTCTCGCGGTCGGCCGGATCGAGCCCGTAACGGAAAAGCACCGTGTCGCATTCCATGATGTCGAGCACCTGGGCGGCGGTAAACCGGCCGCCGTGCAGGTCGAGTATGGCGAAAAAGGCCCCCGCCATGCCGTTTTCCGACCGCATGCTGCGGTCGGCGATCGAGTACGGTATGCGGAGATTTTCGCTCCTCGGCGCGCCGAAAACCGCTTCGAACAAGGGGCCGTATGTTTCGATTTCGGGCGTCATGACTACGACATCGTGCGGTTCGATATCGGGGTTACCGTCGAAGAGATCCAGCAGATAATCGTAGAGGACCTCGACCTCCCGCATGGGGCTGTGGCAGGAATGTATGCCTATGGACCTGTCCCCCGGCGCGACCACCCGCCGGGTCTCCGCGGCGCGGTCGACGAGTATGAAAATGTCCTCCTGCACCATACCGAGGAGCGTCGAAGCGCCCGCCCCGTTTTCGGGAAAATCTACGACCAGCTCCACGGACTCGTCGGTGTCGAGCAGTATTCTGAAAAGAAAATCGCGTCCCACGCGTCCCATCGAGGCAAGGAGCGCGTTTCCGGAGCCGAAGTGCCCGTCCTCCCGCGACACGCCCGGCTTCATCCTTCGAGTTATGCGCGCCTGTTCCTTCGCCGATACGACGTCGCCCCAGTACTCCCGCGACGGGTTGAGGACATAGAAATCGACGTCAATGCGGCGGGAGAGCGCGTACAGCACGTGCACGTAGAGAGGCGGAAGCGTGGCGATGCCGAAAATCGATACGCGGCAGGGGAGCTCGCGCGGCCGCTCATGCGCGGGGGCTTCGATTTCTGCGGAAAAACGCGCGGCAAGCGCCGCGTGATGGGCAAAGCCGCCGTTACCGGCAAGACGTCGCCACAGGTCCGCCTGCCAGCCTTCATCACCGTCGAGGTTCCCGCCGCCCGCCTCCCAGCCGAGCACCATGTCCGGCCGGTGCACCGCGTACTGGTCGAAGATGCCCGCGATCCGCACTGCGAGCTGACGGCGCTTCAGCTCGTTTTCGCCGTTTCCGAGGTAGGCGGCGAGCGCACCATACCCGTCACGCTGGATACAATCGGGAAGGAGTGAGTGAATACGCCATGAGAGGATCTCGCGGCTGAACGGCTGAAGCGGGGCCCCTTCTCCGGAGAACATTCCGAATATCCGCTCTATAAGGACCGTGGGGAAAAGATACTCGAAGTTCGCCCACACGCCGAGCCGCTCGGCCATTCGCTGGGAGATCCACCGCCCCATGCCCACGCTCATAACGACCACCGTTTCCTTTTCGAGCGGCGCGAGCGGAAACCGGATCACCTTTTCGGCAAGGCGGTCGGCAAGACGTTCGAGCACACTGGAGGTGTACACGGCGAATGCCATCAGCGGCCGGCCTCCAGCATCAGATTCTCGATGAAGCGCCCCACGCCGGGAGCGTCGTCGCGCGCAAAGCGCGGCAGGCCCGCGGAAGCGGGCGTGTCGCACACCACGGCCGCGATGTTTTTGGTCCCCGAGGCAAAGAGCGGCGCCTCGGCCGAGTCGCCCACCACTTCGATCTTGAAGACGTCGGCCTCCTTGTCGCCCTCGACGAGCACGACGTCATACCCGCCGAAAAACCTGAGCGCGAGCTCGACGGAGCCGGAGGGTTTCTCGAGCCGCTCGATCAACGCGCATTCAATATCGTTGGTGATCGCCACTCCCGGACAGCCGG
>CAZEAH010000681.1:0-1751 GCA_964510075.1 uncultured Leptospirales bacterium
GCTCGAGCAGGTGCGTGGCGAACGAATGGCGCAGGCTGTGGACGGTTGCCTTCTTCGTGATTCCCGCCCGCGCGCACGCCGCGCCGAAAACATGCTGAATGCTGCGAACGCTGATGTGCACGCGCGGGTCCTGCCCCTCGAATAGCCATTCGCGCGGAGAATACTCCGCAAGATAGCGTTCGAGCAGGGCGGCAAAGGAGGTGGAAAGAAGCGTCACGCGGTCCTTGCGCCCCTTGCCGCGGCGCACGGTAATCTGCCGGCGGTGGCGATCGATGTCTCCGATCTTCAGCGTGGCGGCCTCGGCGACGCGAAGCCCCGCCGAATAGATGAGCGAAAGCATGGTTCTGTGCTTAAGGTTGGTCGTCGCCGAAAGTATCGCCTTTACCTCGGCAACGCTTAAGACCACGGGCAGGGCTTTGTCCTTCGACGGCCTTTTGAGCTGGTGGCCGCGCATGGCGTCTTTCAGCCCGGGCAGAAAGAGCTCGAAGGCGCTGAGGGCGACGTTTAAGGCCGAGGCCGACGCGCCGCGATCGGCAAGGTGCGCGAGGTAGTCCTTTACGTCGCCGGGTTCGAGCGTGGACGCGTCCCTGCCGGCATGCTCGCGGAGGTCGCGGGCGCAGCGCAGGTACTGGGAAATGGTCTTCCGGCTGTATTTGCGGGCCTTGAGGGTACAGGCGAAGGCGTCCAGATCGGCCGACGGGGGCGCGGGGCGGGGCGTTTCCGGCGCGGGCCCGGGGAGCCCGGCCGCGTAAAGTGCCTGGAGGACCGCGTCGAGCGATTCCTGGCGGTCGGGGAAGCTCCACAGCTTCTGTTCGGGATGCCACGACCAGCCGCGGACGCGCTTGATGGACGCGATAAGGCCCCTGTCGTACGGCACGCGCAGAGCGATGCGCCCGCCGGGGAATGGTGTGATTTCAGCGTGTATTCCCATATCCGTTGTACGCCCTATAATAAAAAATCATAAAAGTCAACCGTTATTCGGGGAACGGGGCGTCCGGCCGGGTGTCATGCGCCTTTGCCCCCGGCGCTTCGCGCCACCCCCGGAGGGGGGTGTGTCGGGCATGGCCGAGGCATGACGTATCGGCGTGCGTATTCCGGCATGATGCGCGCCGCCGCGTGAGGGACGCGCAGGGGGAGTCGCGGCACGCCGCACCGCCGCGACCGAAGCGTAAGCGGAGCCCGGAGCGGCCCGACCCGGCATGGACGCGGTGAGCTCCGCCGCAGTGCGGGCGTCGGTGCGCCCACAGCTTCGGCGTCCCGGGAAGCGAGGGGCACGCCCCTCTATAAATGATTGACTTCCGGCGTATTCCGGATACTAAAGGAGTGACCGGCCGCGCGCCGGGCGACTCCACGGCGACGAGGACGGCCCATGAGCGAGAACGGCGAGCGAGAGCTTATCCCCTACGACCGCATGAAGGAGCAGGTGGAGCGCGAGGTGCTGGCCTTCATCGAACGGCGGAACCTTCCCGAGGAAGTTCCGCCGCCGCGCTTCTCGTTCGAAAAGGGAACGGCGCTGGTGTCGTTCGCGCTGCCCTTTCTGGGCGATTCGCTCGTCATGCAGTTCATCGTGATCGCCAAAGCGCACCTGGGAAACGTCCGCATCCACGCCTTCGACGATGGCTACTACGCGCTGCAGGCGCTCAACAAGAACCTGTTTAAAACCGACAACATTCTGGACAATTTCAAGGCGGAGTTTTTCGGCATCACCGCGAACTTCCGCGCCGACTTCTCGAAAAAGGGCAACTTCAGCC
>CAZEAH010000682.1:0-1750 GCA_964510075.1 uncultured Leptospirales bacterium
ATCGTGCGCAACGCCATTTTGAAGGAGATCGAGCGCGGCGGGCAGGTCTTCTTCGTGCACAACCGCGTGCAGACCATCGACGCGCAGGCGCGTATGCTCGGCGAGCTGGTGCCGGAGGCCGCCTTCGGCGTGGCCCACGGGCAGATGCACGAGCACGAGCTGGAGGAGGTGATGATCGCCTTCCTGAACCGCGAATATGACGTGCTGGTGAGCACCTCCATCATCGAGTCGGGCCTGGACATGCCCAACGTCAACACCATCATCATCAACCGGGCCGACACCTTCGGCCTGTCGCAGCTCTACCAGATGAAGGGCCGCGTGGGGCGCTCGGCCGCGCGGGCCTACGCCTACCTTATGTACCCGCGCCACACGGCCCTGTCCGAAACCGCGCAGAAGCGTCTTTCGGTGATCGCCGAGTACTCGGACATCGGCAGCGGATTCAAGATCGCGATGAAGGACATGGAGATTCGCGGCTCGGGGAACATTCTGGGGCATGAGCAGTCGGGCAACATTATGGAGGTGGGCTTCGACCTGTACTGCCAGATGCTCGAGGACGCGGTGCGCAGGCTCAAGGGCGAGCGGCCCGCGCGCTCCTTCCGCACGCCGGTGTTTTTAAAAACGAACTTTTTCATCCCCGATGACTACATCCCCGACGAGCGCCAGAAGATCGAGTTCTACAAGCGCCTGGAATCGTGCGAGCTGGAGAGCGAGGTGGAGGAGATCGAAAGGGAGATGGCCGACCGCTTCGGCGAGCCGCCGGCCCAGGTGCGCGTGCTGGTTGCGCTCGAGAAGATCCGGGCGATCGCCTCGGCGCTGGAGATCGACGAGATACTGGAGGACTCGCGCGGGGTGCGCATTCGCATCTCCGGCAGCTCCCGGGTGGACCCCGGCCGGATAGTGGCCCTCATCAAGCGGGACCGGCGGATTTCGCTCGATCCGACCGACAACGAAATGGTGCTCTTTAAACCCGCCGAAAAGGGGGACGAAAAAAAGCTCCTGGAACTAAAAAAATGGTTGCAACAAATTTCCTGACCCTCTAGCGTCCAATGCTGTCCGGGAGGGTTTCGCGTTTCCGGCCGCTTCACGCGCGCAAAACTTCATATAAAATGTGTAAAAGGATCTCCCCCATGAAAAGCAGGATTACCGTATCGACATTCGTGTGCCTGTTCGCGTTCGTAATGCTTCTCGGTTCGTGCAGCAAGTACGGCGGCGAATGGGTGGCCAAAATCGACAGCGACACCATCACCATAGAGGAGCTTAACACCTTCTATTACGCCCAGCAGAAGTCGCTGTACAACCTCCCGAAGGAAAAAATCGACGAGCTCGCCGCCGACCCGGCGCAGGTCGCGAAGAACCCGACCCTCAACAAGCAGGAGTTCCTCGAGCAGCTCATACGCCAGCGCCTTGTCTATAAAAAGGCCGTGAGCGACGGCATCGCCAAGGACGACGAGGTCGAGGCCCTCATGCAGATGGCGAAGGAGGCGGTTGTGGTAGGATACTACGTACGCGAGAAATTCAAGAACGAGATAGAGCCCACCAACGAGGAAGTGGAGAACGTCTACCGCCAGCAGGGCGCCCGCTTCAAGGGCGTGCCGGCCGACCAGGCCGAGATGTACATCCGCCAGCAGATGCAGCAGCAGAAGCTCCAGATGAAGATACGCGAAATGGTCGAGGCGCTCCGCGACGAAAAGGGCATAAAGAAGAACACCGAGTTCCTCAAGAAGGAAATGCAGAAGGCCGACAAGAAGGC
>CAZEAH010000683.1:0-1750 GCA_964510075.1 uncultured Leptospirales bacterium
GCCGTGGCCCAGTACAACCTGAGTGAAGAAAAGTAGGGGAAAGATATATTTACCGAGTGGAAAGGGAGGGGCCCGGGCCTCTCCCTTTCCGTTTTTCGACCTGAGGTTTCAGCGGTATTCGACCGAGGCAAGCGAGCGTTTGACGCCTTTCCGGTAACGAAACGCAGGATGGCCGAGGATAAGCGCCAGCGATACGCTGTTTTCGGCGGGTATGCCCCATTTTTCCCTGAGTTTCCTATCGCGGTTGATCGCGTACGATACCGTACCGATCATGCAGCTGCCGAGGCCGATGGACTCAGCGGCGATCATCGCGTACGTGCAGGCGATGCTTCCGTCAACCGGGTCCGCGTAGGGTGCCTGATGGAACAGGAGCACGCAGGGCGCGTGGTAGAAAAGGTAGTCGCTGCCGGTAGAACGCGCCTCGATTATGGCGCGTATTGCGGGTATGATAAATCCCTGCATGGATTCCATCTCGACTTTTTTCATAAAGAGGCCGGAAACCGCCTTTACGGCGGCGTTGTCGAAGATCAGCCACTTTTTGAATATTCCGCATATATCGCCGGCGAGCTCCTGTACCCGTTCGGGGCTCATTATCGCGACGACGCCGACATCCGAAGGGGGAATTCCCATGGGAGCGGTCGAGACCACGGAGAGGATACTCTCGATGGACGACCTCTCCAGAGGGTGATTCTTGAATTCGCGCACGCTGCGTCGCGATGCGAGCAAAGCATGGAGCGAGTCGATGCTCGCACGCGTGTTTTCCGGGGGGAGCGTATACGTGTATTCCGGGCCGGTGCGGCGCCCGGTGACAGTAATGGCGCCGCGCGGGCATACAAGCATGCACTGTGCGCACCCTATGCATCCAAGACCGTTGTCGGGATGGATCTCCGGCCTGCCGTTTGTTTCGAGGATGGTGAACGATTTACAGACCCTGGCGCAGAGGCCGCATGAGGTGCAGCGATCAAAATCGATTGATGGTACCGCCGGCTCGTCACCGAAGCCGCTTTTTACTGTTTTCCCGGGCCTGCCTTTCATCCTGTACCTCCGCTGATTGGCCTTTATGTTACCAGTTTTACGACTGTCGACCCGAAATTCAACTTAAAAATCGTACAAGTGACTGCCCCATTGTCTGTCATGCAACATGCTCCGAGTCTCTGTAATATTATTGGAAAATTGACTTGATAATCTGAGGTGCTTGTTTATCTTCCTTCCAAAAAAAGGAGATGGTTCTATGGACAACAAGGATATCGTCATTCTTTCCGGATGCAGAACGCCGATCGGCAGTTTCGGGCAAAGCCTGCGCGACGTGCGCGCATACGAGCTCGCCGCGCTCGTGATGAAGGAAGCCATGGCAAGGGCCAAGGTGGAGGGCGCGCAGCTCAGCGACGTAATATTCGGGGATTGCATTCAGACCTCGGAAGAGGCGAACACGGCCAGGACCGCCGCCCTGAAGGCCGGTATTCCCGTAGAGGTGCCGGCGGTTACGATCCAGCGGCAGTGCGCGTCGGGCATGCAGTCGGTTATCTTCGCCAGCCAGCAGATTCAGTGCGGCGATTCGGAGATCGTTCTCGCGGGCGGTGTTGAGTCAATGTCCAACGCGCCGTATATACTCAAAAAGGCGCGCTGGGGCGCCAGACTTCAACACGGTGAGATGACTGACGCGATGTGGGAACTGCTTCACTCTGGCAGCGGTCTGCTCGGGGAGGCCTATATCATGGGTCAGACCGCTGAAAACCTGGCAAAGAAATAC
>CAZEAH010000684.1:0-1743 GCA_964510075.1 uncultured Leptospirales bacterium
CCGGTGCGACCGCGCCCTCTCGAGCGCTTCCACGAGCGATGCTGTTGACGCGCCCGCGCGTATGCCGAGCACGCCCCGCACCGAACCGGCCATCGCCGCGTAATCGACCTCCACCGAGTCGGCGGTCTTGTACTCGCGACCGTACTGCGCGTTCTGCAGGCCGGAAATTGCGGCCATTCTTCGATTGTCGAAGACAACAACGCAGGCTTTCACGCCGTGCTGGACCGCGTCGACGAGTATCTGCGGGTTCATCGTGAAGCTCCCGTCACCCGAAAAGGCAACCGGGTAGAACGGGCGCTCGGCAATGGCCGCAGAGAGCACCGCAGATACGGCGAACCCCATATACGACGATCCCGTGTCGGTGAAGGTCTGGCCCTCCCGCCCGTCCTCCGCGATCTGAAAGCCGTTGGCCTGTACGTCGCCGGCGTCGAAAAGCTTGACCGCGCCGATTCCGTCGGCCCAGTCGCACACCGCTTTTATCGCAGCGGGCTGGGTGAGGACCTCCGAGCGCCATACTTCGTCATACAGTGTCGGGGTCTCGTAGCGCTTTCTCTTGAAGGCCTCCCATTCCGCGCGCTTTCCGAAAATCGCCTTTGCCCAGGCGGAATTACCGTCCGCCCTGCCAACGCCGCTTTGTTTCAGGCGGTCGATCCAGAATCGCATGTTGGTCTTCGCGTCACCGAGTATCGCGACGGAGCGGTTGTAATGCCCCGCGTGCTGCGGATCGATGTTGAAATTAATGATATGCTCGGCTTTCTTCCAGGCCGTTCCCGAACAGTCCCACTGGCACACCGCCCGCGCCCCCACCGTTACGACAAGGTCGGCCTCGTTCATTGCATAGTTGCCGCAGAGGGAGCCCTTGGATCCGCCCACGGTCATATATCGGGGCTCCGTATACGGAACGATTCCTGTGGCGTTCGGCCCGCTCACTATGGCCGCGTCAAGGAGACCGGCGAGCTCCACAAGCTCGCTTCCGCACCCCCGGGCGCCCTGACCTATCTTGATGGTGACGCGGCCTGCCTTTTTCGCGAGCATGGTCGCCCGCTCGAACACATCCGCGTCGGCGCACGAGGGCGCGACGGCCGTAAACGCGTCAGGGAACTCGAGCAGATTGCAGGATTGTATGACGGCCGGCTGGACGTTCATCGGCGCCAGAAGAAAAAACGGGCCGGCGGACCCGGGCCTGCCCGTATGCACCGCGCCGCGCCGCAGCGCGCTGAAGACGGAACGCGGCTCCTGCAGCGAGTACGCGCCGCCCATGACGCCGGTAAGCTTCAAGAACTGATACTGTTCGTCGCGCGGGACCTGCTGCATGTTGAAGCCTTCGTCGTGGGTGGTCTCGTCGCCGTATATGTGGTACACGCCCGCTCCATTGGACGCCGCGCAGAGGGAGCCCGCGAAGGCATGCATGGCCCCCGGCCCTATTGACGTGATGACCGCGGCGGTCTCTCCCGTGAGTACCTTGAGGGCCGTCACCGCGTGCGCGGCGGCCGTTTCGTGGCGGACGTTCCAGGTTTTCACCAGTCCCGCCTCCTCGTACACGCGTAAAACCTCGGCAATGTCGGTGGTTCCGTGGCCGAATATGCCGACATACTTCCTTACCCCCTGATTGAAAAGGCCCAGCACTATCGCCTCCGAAAGCGAAATATCCTGATACTGCTCCGTCGCTCCGGCCTCCACGGCCGCCGCGATCGAGCCGTGCGCGGCGATCGCTTTCGCTCTTTCTTCTATCCGGTTAATTGT
>CAZEAH010000685.1:0-1738 GCA_964510075.1 uncultured Leptospirales bacterium
GAAGAAGAGCATGTGGTCAAAGTACTTTTCGCGCGACGGACGGATGAGCGTGACGGGCATTCGCGGCTGTACAACGGGTATACTCACCGCCGAAGACGCGAACAAAGCGCGGTACTCGGCCAGGGCCGTGTCGTAGGTGGCCGGGTCGGAGAAAAAGTCCACCATATAGGGCCGAATCTCCGCCGGCGCGCGCAGGTAGGGCGTGATCTTCAGCGCGCGAACGATACCCGCATTCGCGGCCGCGCGGCCCGTCTTGTATATCCAGGCCCGGTCGATGAAGTTGCGGTAGACCGCGGCCTCGAGCTCGGATTTGTACTTCGGCATATCGTCCGGAAACGGATCGACGAGCACGAGTCCGCGCACCAGGGAGGGGTTGCGCGCGGCGAAGCGCAGGGCGTAGAGCGCGCCGGCGTCGTGTCCCACGATCACCACGGACCCCTTCGCTCCGACGGCGTCGAGCAGCGCGCGAAGCCCGTGGGCCGCGGCATCGGCCGTTCGCGGCCCCTCCGCCTCAGGGCTCGATCCGTACCCCGCCCTGTCGTACGCGATGACCGGCGCGAAGCGAGCGATGTCGCGCTGTACCGGCAGCCACTCGAGCGATGAGGCACAGAGCCCCGACTCGAGCACCACCAGCGGCGCGCCCTCGCCCATCCGTACCGCGTGGAAAGCCATGCCTCCCGCATCGATCATTTCGCCCGGTGATGCGGCCTCGCGGCTTTGCCCGGCCCGCTTTCCGGAAACATACAGGAAAGCGAACACGCAGAGCGTCAGGGCCAGCGCGACCGTCGCGCCGCACCCGATACGTATCGTTTTTTTACCCGTCGTTTTCATCCATCAGTTCCATCAGAACGGAGTCAACCTCATTCCCGTACGCGGCGGTACACTTCCACGAATTCCGGCGATATGTTCAACGATGATATCTCGCGGAAGAAGCGCAGGCGGAAATCACCCCGGTGCGCGAGAACGTACCCCAGCTCTCCACCGCGCAGTTTCGCGAGGAAGCCTGCGAAGCCGGACTTCATCCTGCGCTCGACCCGCGTCGACACCACCCTGCCACCGGCCGGGACTTTTCCTTCTTCCGGCAGCGTAAACGCCGCAACCTCGCGCGATGTGATCACGACGAAATCCGGCTTTCGTTTTTCGATATCCAATTCGCCCCCCCGCACCTGGTACGAACGAACGCCGGCGGGAAAGCGCGGCAGATAGTGCAGACGATTATAGTATTCGAGTGTCGAGCCCTTGGGCATGGCTGCGTTCATCCAGTTTTCAACGCCATAGCGCGCGTCGCAGAGCATGGCGGCGTTGACCGAGAGCGTGTTGTAGAGCGAGTACGCGACCGAAAGCGCGAGCGCGCCTACAATCGCCGGTCTCCATGTCCGCGATCTCGCGGACGCGGCGGCGCCGATCACGCGGTCCGCGGCGTATCCCGCATAGACGGCGAGGAACACGCTCTGAGGTAAGACGAAACGCACGTTGCTCTGCCGGATGATCTGCACGAAGAAGAGCGAGTACGACACCAGCGCGACGAGAAATATCATGCGAAGGAGGAGCCCCGCCCGGTCGCGGCGGAAATCGTACCCGGCAAGGCCGATGCCCGCCAGGCCCAGCACGAAGGCCGGCGCGCCGGTCGCGTCGAGCATCATGACGCCGAAGTCGTCCCTCCACAGCGCGAGTATTCCCGAGGGAGCGAGCGAATATCCTATGGAGCGCGTCCCCCCTTCTCCGGTGAGGTGATGGA
>CAZEAH010000686.1:0-1737 GCA_964510075.1 uncultured Leptospirales bacterium
GGGGAGGAACATACCGATCATCTTCGAGACGGCCGGCCTGAACCAGCGTCTCTAGATGATGGGGGTGTTTTCGGCGCGCGAGCTCGACAGCTGGATTCAAAACTGGATGAGGATGGAGGGCGAACGTTCCGATGACTGAGCGTGAGGTTTTGGTGAGAAGCGACGCGGGCGTCCACGCCCGTCCGGCCATGATGTTCGTGCGCGAGGCGATGAAATATCCGTGCGAGGTTTTCCTCATTAAAGATAACGTCGAGGCCAACGGCAAATCAATTATGTCGGTACTGGGGCTGGCCATCACCTCGGGATCGCGCCTGATTGTCCGCGCCCGTGGCGAGGACGAGGAGGGCGCCGTTGCCAGGCTCGCATCCCTTATAGAAAACGATTTTAAAAACTGACGCGATGATGAAGAAAGTCCATTCAAAACGACGCATAACGGAACATCCGCCCGTAAAAGGCGTATCGGCGACACGGGCGGCGGCGCTCCTTCTCGTCGCGGTGATTGCGGCCGGTATCGCCGCGGACGCGGCCCATGCGCAGTCCAGGACCCCGGCGCGCACCCCCGCCAGGGCGGCCGAGCAAAAAAACCAGTTTTACGAAGAACTGGATTACAATAACGTCTTTTTTATGAAAAAGCGCGATCCGATATTCGCCGGGATGCTCTCGTGGTACGTACCCGGGCTCGGGCAGTACTACTCGGGGCAGTATGTCAAGGGCACGGTCTTTCTTGTGACCGAATACTCGATCGTTATAGGCGCGCTCTTTTATTTTTTAAACTTCGACTTTTCGGCCGGGAGCGGTTCGGGCCTGAGCCTCAAGGTGGACGCCAGGCGGACCGACCTGGGGGTGGTTGAGACCTCGCGACGGAACGTGTTCATCGGCCTGATGGCCCTGGCCGGTGTAATCCATCTCTACAATGTGTCCGACGCGGTGTTGTCCGCGCGCGATTTCAATCAGAGCCTTGAGCGCAGGCGCCAGCGAATGAGGGAGAAGTATCCCGAAATCAACTTCGATTACGAACAGGGGAAAGGGGTTTCCATTGGAATACAGAAAAGGCTGTAAGCGGGTCGCCGCGACGGCGTGCGCGGCCGCCGTTCTTTTTCTCCTCGCGCACGCGCTTCCGCTGAGCGCGGCCGGGGGCGGTGTGCCTCCTGAGAAAACCGAGCCCGTGGCGGAGGGCGGGGCCTTTTTTCTCGACGAGCCGGACAGAAAGGACCCCTTTATCGCCGGTGTGCTCTCCTGGGTCTGGCCGGGCCTGGGGCAGTTCTACACGCAGGATTACGCGGCCGGATCCCTGTTCCTGCTTGCCGACCTCGTGCAGAAGGGACTTCTGGTGTACGGGGCCTTCTATTACTCGGACAAATACTCGTCATCGGAAAACGAGGTCGTTCGATGGCAGGACATGCGCTCCCGCGACCAGACGATAATAATCGGCTATGTTTTCTCCGTGCTGCTCCTCAAGGTGTACTGTGTCGTTGACGCGGTCTACTCGGCGGAGCGGTATAACCGCGAGATATATTTTCCCTACTGGAAGTCGCAGAACAAGGCGCGATTCTCGCTCGATGTCGGCAAGGACGGCGTGAGCGTGGCGGTAACGAAATCCCTGCAGTTTTGATGAAGACGATACGGAACATACTCCGCCTGTCGGCGGTTCTCGCCCTGTTGATCCCCTCATCCCTCTGCGCGGCGAGCCTCAGCTTCGGTCCGGTGCAGATGTTCGGCGACGGCATGCAGGTAAAC
>CAZEAH010000687.1:0-1732 GCA_964510075.1 uncultured Leptospirales bacterium
ACGTTGACCTGTACCTGCATGCCTCCGTTTTTCACGAAGGAGCCGAGCAGTCCCGCCAGTGCGCGGGCCCCGGCGTCGCCCCCTATGGTTTTTTTGTCGAATTTCAGGTTGAGCGCATAGCAGTTGCCCCACCGCGAGCTGTCGAACGACGCGGCGGAGCGCAGTACGGCCGTGGGGCCCGCGCACTCCGTGCCGTCCACGGGGGCAAGGCCGTTCGAAAGCCGTTCGCCTGAGCGCCGCCCGTCCGGGAGCGCGCCGGTCCTCCTGCCGAAGCCGATGTGGCAGGTCATGGAGTAGAATCCGGGTATGTATGCTCCGCCGCGGCTGTTCCGGTGGGCGGACAGCGCGTCGGCAAAGGCATCGGCGGCGGCCTGCGTCATGGCGTCCGCTTCCGCTATTCCGTTGCCGTAGCGCGGCATGCGGCATCGAAGCTCCGTGCGAAGGTCCTCGCGGCCGCGGTAGTCGTTTTTCAGGATCTCAACAAGCCCGGCGAGTCCCATCCGCCGCTCCTCGAATACGAGGCGCTTTATCGCGTAGAGGGAGTCGCCGGCCGTCGCGAGGCCCGCCGCCTGAATTGAGGTGTAGTCGTACATGGCCGCGCCCCAGGTGACGTCGAGCCCTCTGTCCATGCATCCGGCGGTGAGCATTGAGTTGACCGGCGTTGTGCGCCATACCCGGTAAACGCCTTCCAGGCGGGTTATGACCTCCGCCATGTCGTCGACGCCTTTCCGGACCTGGGCCCTGAAGGCCTCCAGCACGTCGTCGAACGACTGCATACGAGAAACCGGACGGGTCCGCGCGCCGATTCTCCTTCGCGAATTGAACTGCCTTCCCTCGTTGAGAGCGAGCTCCAGGCAGACGGGAAGGTTGAAGAGAGCGGCGTCGGAAGAATTGTAGGTCCTTCCCTGGCTGCACATCTCGACGCAGCCTATGACCGCGTAGTCGCGCGCGTGGGCCATGCTCATCCCGCAGGCGGTCAGCGCGCGCACGATGGCCTCATCCCCCATAATGGACGGCTTGCCGCAGCCGAGCTGAAGGACGCGGGCCGAGCGTTCCATGAGCCATGCCGGCGTGGAGGCGTGAACGCGAACGTGCAGGGCTGGCTCGCGGGTGCGGACCTGGGCGTAGGCGTCGAGGATGAGGCCGGAGAGCTCGTTGGTGGCGTCGTTGCCGCGCGCGTCGGTGCCGCCGACGGTGATGGCCTGCGCCACGCCGTTCCCGCTGAAGAACTGGTCGATGCGCTCGGAGTAGACCGGGATGGTCTCGCAGGTTTTAAGGCAGAAGCTCGCGAGCGTCTCGACCGCGCGTTCGCGGTCCATCCGGCCCGATTCGATATCATGCCGGTAGAGGGGATACAGGATCTGGTCGAGCCTTCCGAACGAAAGGCCCTGCTCGAAGTCCTCGAGGTTGAGGGCGATGTGGACGAGCCAGCAGGCCTGGAGCCCCTCGAGAAAGGTGCGCGCCGGCTCGTACGGCACGCGCCTGCATGCCGCGGCCGATTCGAGGAGCTCCCGCGCGCGCCCGGGATCGGTACCGGGGAGGGAGGCGACGCGCTCCGCCTCATCGGCGAGGTTGGAGGCCATGCGCCGTATGCCGGCGATGGTGTGGCGGATTGAGCGGTAGAACGCCGTCCGGTCCGCGTCGAGGGGGCCGTTTTCGTTCCGTCCCTCGGCCAGGTATTTTTCCGCCCTCCGGTCGATGGAGCGCAGTCCGTCGTGAACGGCGGTCATGT
>CAZEAH010000688.1:0-1731 GCA_964510075.1 uncultured Leptospirales bacterium
CGAGCACGTGGTGGCGATAACCGATCCGGAGAAGGGCGTGCTGAGGAAAATCGCGATCGACGAAGGCTTCGCCACCTTTCCGGTCCCGCAGAATGTCGGCGGGCGGTTTTCCGTGCTTTCGGCCGTGGGGCTCCTGCCGGCGGCCTTTATGGGGATCGATATCGGATCCATGCTCGCGGGCGCGCGCACGGCGATCGAGCGCTATTACGGGATGGACCTCCACCGGAACGCGCCGCTGCTCGGCGCGGCCTTCCATTACCTGTTTGACCGCTCGAAGGGGAAGCGCATAAACGTTCTCATGCCCTACACCAGGAAGCTCTTCCTTTTCGCGGACTGGTATCGTCAGTTGTGGGCCGAGTCCCTCGGCAAGAACCGCGACATCGAGGGTCGACCGGTCGTCTCGGGGCTCACGCCAGTCCCGGCGCTGGGCACGATCGACCAGCATTCGCAGCTTCAGCTCTACCTCGAGGGCCCGAACGACAAGGTGATAACCTTCCTCAAGCTGAGCGACTTCGGGTGCGATGTGGAGATCCCCGATTTCTATCCCGGCGTGCCCGAGGTGGACTACATATCGCGCAAGAGCCTGCGCGGTCTCAACCGTTTCGAGGAGGCCGCCACGGAGCTCGTTCTTCGCGAGGCCTCCCGCCCGAACGCTTCGATCATCCTGCCGCGCCTGGACGCGGGGATAATCGGCGAGCTCATACTCTTTTTCGAAATGCAGACCGCCTATGCCGGGTACCTCTACGGCATCAACCCATACGATCAGCCGGCAGTGGAGCAGGGCAAGCAGTTCACCTTCGGGCTTCTCGAGCGGCCGGGCTTCGAACGGTTCAGGGAGCAGTTCGAGCGCGGATCGAGCAAAAAGGACGAATACATCCTATGAGCGGCGCGCGCCCGCTCTTCGTGGTCTTCGAGGGCATAGACGGTTCGGGAAAGACGACGATCTGCGAGGAGGTCCACGGTCATTACGCCCGCGCGGGACTGCCGGTCGTGAGGCTTCGGGAGCCTTCGGACGGCGTGTGGGGGAAAAGGATACGCGACATGTTACGCTCCGGCGCACTGCCGGGGCCCGACGAGCAGCTCCGGCTTTTCATGCGCGACAGGGAGGATGATGTGACGGCGAATGTACGGCCCGCTCTCGAAGCCGGTAAGATTGTTCTGATGGACCGCTATTATCACTCGAACGCGGCGTATCAGGGGGCGCTTGGGCTCGATCCGCGCGAGGTGATCGCCGAGAACATACGAAAGGGCTTCCCTGAGCTGGACAGGGTCTACCTGGTTGACCTGGAGCCGGCGGAGGCGCTGCGGAGGGTGCGCGGCCGTAACGGCGCCGAAAGCGACGCCTTCGAGAACGAAAAGTTCCTTTCGGCCGTGCGCAGGGCGTACCTGTCCGTGACGGACAAAAGCTTTCTGGTGCTGGACGGAACGCGTGCGGTGCGGGACATCGCCGAGACCGTCGTGCGCGATATCGACTCGCTCCTCGGGGAATGAAGAACAGGGCCAAGAACATCACCCTCACCTACGGGGTTAACCTTCTCTTCGTCGGGATGCTGATCGCGCTCGCCGTCGGCCTGTCGGCGCTCGCGCCGGAGGGCGCGTTCTCGGTCGTGTTCTTTTTTACAGTGATCTTCTCGCTTCTGCCCGTCGTCAACTACCTGCACACAATTATCGACTCGTTTATAAGCCCCATCCGGTACAACGATCTCTATGTTCAGACGGTCGACTCCATAC
>CAZEAH010000689.1:0-1730 GCA_964510075.1 uncultured Leptospirales bacterium
GCCTTTTCGTGTTTTGAAAGAACCTCAGAGACCTCGGGGATCTCGTACATCGCCTCAAGCATCAGGGTCACCTGGTCCTCGATGGTGATCTGCTTCTCTTTATCGATGGCCTTATCCTGCCATTCTTTAAGCGCCTTAAAGGCGTACATGGCTTCCGCCTTCGTTTTGAATTCCAACCCGCTTGTTCTGATTTCTGCCAGGACATCGTCCAGTATCGCGCTCGTCTCGGCGATGATCTCCTGCTGGGTGCGGGCCACCGCCGTCGCCTCGCCGGCGCGCGCCAGGGCCGCGTACTCACGCCGGCGCTCCGACCAGGTGTGACCGGCCTCGTCCGACGTTTCGGCCCACGATTTCACCGTGCCGTGCGTAAGCGTTTCGCATCCCGGATGCACGCGGAGGATCTCCGCGATCCTCCGGAAGCTGTGCCCCTGGCAAAAGAGCAGGAAGGCCTGGGATTTCGTGTTGCTGTCGTACATCAGTCCGCGGGATACGCCGTTTTGCGCGCGTGCCGCGCGCTTCCCTTTTCGTGCTCGTACCAGCGGGTCTCCTTGTCGCGCTCATTCCGGTAATAATTGATCCCGAACGCGGTGTTACACCCCAGTATGAAGGTCCCCAGTCCGGCGCTGAAGGGAATCAGCGTGCTCGCGCACAGCACCGCGTATACGAGCGCCACGAACGCGAACAGCGAGAAGAAAAACGAGCGCTTGGAAAACGCTCCCTTCGCCTCGATCCAGAAGAACCGAAGCCTGATTGCGCCGGGCCTCTCGTTGAACGCGGGAAGCGCCGCGGCCGCCTTGATGTCGTCGGCGGCGGTACGCGCCGGCGTGGTCTTCAGTCGTTTTCTCATACTCACCTCACCTGGAAAAGAATGTTATGATGAATCCGAGAACATTGATCAGCGCGAGGATAACGATGCCGTACAGCCACACCTTGTGTGCGGTGAGGCCCTGGCGCACTCCCTCGCGTATGCGTTCGCCTATCGCCGCGTCGACGGCGCGGATCTTCTCGCCGAGACAGTTGACGTCCTTCTTGATCTCGTCCCGATCCTTGTCGGCGAACTCTATTTTCTGCTCGGCTATGATCACCCGCTCGTTCATACGGTCGAGCTTGGCGTCGATAACGTCGATTTTCTTGTTAAGGGTGTAGATGCCCTCGTGGGTGGAATTCACCACGGTCGAGAGGTTCTGCAGTTGGACCTCGAGCACCGCCTGCTGCTCCCGGGTGGTTTTCGACGTGTTGCGCATCAGCGGTTCATCTCCTCGATCAATGCGTCCAGGAACGATTCGCGCCAGCTTCTTCGAATGCCGGCCATCTCCCCGTTGAAGCCCGCCCTGTTGGGATATAGGTCCGCGATCTCCTCCTTGATGCTGCGAGCGACTTGAGCGCCCGCACCCGCGGGATCGTCGCAATGGTCATTAAGCAGCAGAAACAACGCATTGCGAAAGAAGGTGATGGTCTTGAACATTTCATGGTCCCTCGATCCGTATAACCCTTCCGGGGGCCCCGCGGGGCCCCCGGTCGAGCGCCCGTGGGCGTTAACCTTGCGTGGGTTATTCAAAAGAGTTCCGCCGCGCTTTTAAAAAGCAACGGCGGCATGCCATAACCAAGCTGAAAGGTACGACAGGGAGGGGAAAGCGCGCAAGGTCGAACTTTCCGTTATTTCCGATACCTACCAATCTTTCCGATCTTTTTTAAAAAAGAGAGAGTTGTCGATCGCGCGAACTGGATTT
>CAZEAH010000690.1:0-1730 GCA_964510075.1 uncultured Leptospirales bacterium
CTCTTCATTAAACCATTATTTCTTCAAAAATTGCACTTCTCGATTGAACTGGGTACATTCAACCGTAGCTCGGAAATCTATAATAAAAGCCGGGTTTTCCGCGTGTCCGTCATGGTCCCCCTCCGGCAATCGTACAGGTCGGACGGGTGCCGATCAGTATAGTATACGAACAGTCAATCGTAAAGCGACTCGATGTGATTACGGCAAGCACTATTTTTTAGGAAGCAGCGCGTCGATTACCGATCGGACGCGGTCGATTATCGTCTGGTAATCGCCGCGGTCCGGGTAAATCGGTTCCGCGAAACGCAGCTCGATGTTGCCCGGGCGCGGAAGAAGCCTTCCGAACGGGAAGGATTCGTACGCGCCGCTGATGGCAAGCGGCACGACGGGAACATTGAGCTCCTTGCTGAGAATCGCGAATGTTTTCTTGAAAACACCAAGGCGTCCGTCGCGGCTTCTTGTGCCTTCGGGGAAGATTACGACGTTTTTGCCGTTTTTGAGCGCAGCCGCCGTGGTGCTGAGCGCGTTTTTAAGGTCTTTTTCTATGTTGAGAATAATAATGTTCCTCGACAGCATACCTGCGAACCTGGTGATTACGTGCTTGCTGTTCGCGATAAAAATTGTTTTTTTCAGCATTTTTCGGGGCATCACGAGCATGAGCAGGAAGGCGTCGAGATAACTCTGGTGGTTCGGGGTTATGATGAGCGGATTGTCGGGTATCATTTCCATGCCGTGGTGTTTCAGGCGGAACATAATGCGCGCCACGGGCCGGAGGAGGGCGCGTATGATGGTCGGAACGAGCATTGCGGGTTCGGGAAGACGCACCTGTTCTCCCTCGGCGAGAATGATCTCCCAGTTAACGAGCTCTTCAGAGGAGAGTTTCGTTTTTCTGAGGCGGAGTATCTCCGCGAGTTTCCTGGGATTGTGATTGGCCGCAAGATCCATCTCGGACAGCCTGAGACCGAAGACGGACTCGCAGTAGGCGATGAGCTCGACCCGGTTAAGGGAGTCCAGACCGAGATCGATCTCGAAGTGGTCTTCAGGGTGGACGGTTGAACCGGTGATGTCCCGGAGGAAGCGTTTAAGCAGGCGGTACTCCTCGAACTCCGGTTCTGGTACGGCGCCGCGGGAACGAGTGTCGGCGGTGAAGTAATCGTCGAGCAGGTGCCTTTTCAGTTTTCCGAGGCGGGTGCGGGGAAGATCACGGTTGGTAAGGGCGATATTCAGTATGCGCCTGTACGGCTGGACCGATGCGTTGTAGACGTCTATGGCCTTCCATTTGATCATTTCCTGTATGTTGCTCACGCCGTTCTTCCGTGCGAGGCTCATGTTCGGATTGATAAGGGCGGTGAGCTGGCCGTTCCGCAGAGTTACCGCGACATCGGCGACCAGAGGGGTGAGCGATTTGAGCCTGGTCTCGATCTCATCGGGATTGACGTTTTTCCCGCTGGCGAGCACGATCATTTCATCCACGCGCCCCGATATGGTGATAAAACCTTCCTCGTCGATGGAACCCGCGTCGCCGGTAAAGAACCATCCGTCGCGCAGTACCCTGGCCGTGGCCGACGGTTTTTTGTAATACCCCTTCATGACATTGCGGCCCCTCACCGCTATTTCTCCGTCGATAATCCTGACCTCGGTGTTGGGTACGGGCTGTCCGACGGAGCCGGGTTTTATCCGGTCGAACCGATTGAAGGCGACGAGGGGGGCCGTTTCGGTAAGGCCGTATC
>CAZEAH010000691.1:0-1723 GCA_964510075.1 uncultured Leptospirales bacterium
AGCAGCAGGAGGTGGCGGGACTTCAGCAGAAACTGGACGCCCACGATGTGCGCCTGCAGGAGAACATAAAAAAGGCCGAGGCCATCGTCAGCAACTACCAGAAGCTGCACAACATAGAGATGGAAAAACAGAAGCGCTACTACGAGAACAGGATCGCGGAAACGGTTTTGAAATACAACCCGCACTTCACCGAGCGTGAGCTCCGGCGAATACTCGAGGACAAAAAGCCGCCGCTCGAAAAGGGCGTTCCCAGGCTCAACGACTATAAAAAGGAGCTGGCGAGCGACGCGCGGTACAGCGAGGCCGAATTCGCGGAGATGCGCAGAATGCAGTCCGATCAGCAGTCCATCATCCGCCGCATGAACCGCATTCCTTACATTAATTCCGTAGCCCCGTCGCTGGACAAGATTGAATACTTTTCCCGCGAACTCACCGGACGCTACGAGAAGATGTGGGGAGGGCTTGCCGATTCGGTGCGCGCGAAGAGCGCGCAGCTCAACCATTTTCGTTATGCCTTCGATTATCTCGCACGGACCGAGCCTGAGAGCGGTTATGTCGTCGACCCGCGCGATCCCAACGCGATTTATGTCCACCTCCGCGCGGTGCATATGGTTAAGGATGGAACCACCGCGCTGGTATTCCGCAAGGACGACGAGTACGTGGGGCGTATCCAGTTCTACGCCGGGAGCGCGGGAATAATGGCACGGGTGGTAGAGGTACAGGAAGGCAGGAAGATACAACCCTTCGACAGAATCCTTATCAAGGTGCAACAGGAGTGAGTATGAAACGTTTCGCGATCGTGCTGATGATTCTTATTCTCGCCGGGGCCTCCCGGCTTGATGCGTATGACTGGGCCGCGGCGAAAATTGCCGTGGAAAGCGAGGAGGCCGATGCCGGCCGGACGGTGCTGACGCTGAAGGACGCCGATGGGAAGCTCTTCGTGCTCGGCTACGACGCGGAGCCGTCGGACGCCGTCATCGAGCGCATTTTAAAAATAAAGAGCGATTTTAACGCGTGGAAGCATATTAAAATCGACCGCATGAGCTTCGAATATTCCAAAGACGTGCTCGAGCTCAATATTGTCCCGTCCGAGTTCCAGTACAAGGGCGTCAATGTTCTCGATTATCTGCCCGCCGGTCTGCTCTTTTCTTTCTACGACACGATGTACTACAATTACCGCATTACGCGGGACAAGATGTTCATCCGCGTGTACGGGGAGTACGTGACCGAAGAGGAACTGTGTGAAAAGACGATCGCCGCCGTGAACGATCCGCTCGCCTATATACGGGCGCGTGACCCGGAGTATCTGCTTCAGCGGCTGGATCGGCTGGTGAACGCGGTGATGGCCTATGAAAGCAAAGGGGCGTTCGGTTCAGCCGCGCCCATCGATCGGGGCGTGGTCCAGCGTATCGTTGAGATCAAGCGACAGAATCCCGTGTACAAGCGAAAGGACATCGTAAAGGTCCTTGAAAAGGAGAAGATCTCGATCAGCGAAAAGGCGGTCGGGGTCGTGCTGGCGATCTATTACAACGAATTCGAATAGGCGCAGGCGTGCCCGCGGCGGGAGATTGCGGGCGGACGGGTCGAAGGGCGCGGTCGTGAAACCGCGCCTTCGTGCGTCGGAGCCGAAATATTCTGGCGTTTTTAGCGCAAGGGCGGTACGCTAGAGACATTCGTTGTTGAGACGTAAAGGAACGTTAAGGTATGCATATGAGGAGGGAAT
>CAZEAH010000692.1:0-1712 GCA_964510075.1 uncultured Leptospirales bacterium
GACCCATACACGGGGGACCGAAATGATTAAATAAAAAAAAGATGGTCTAATGCAACCACTTTTTGCTAGAGTTGGACAGGGCGATAGTACCGCCCGGACAAAACAATCAGGGAGGTTCCCCATGCGCCGCATACTTCCGACGGCAGTCTTGTTTTTCTCGGCTCTGGTTCTTGTTTCCTGCGCTCCCCGGAAGGACGAGGCTCCGCGCGCTCCTTCGAAGACGATCGCGATCGTCGAGCTTCTCCAGGAGAGCAATTCGTTCTCACGCATCCCGACGGACGAGGCCATGTTCCGTTCGACGAGCCTCCTGCGGGGCGGCGACATCATCCCCTTCAGCAAGAAGGAAAAACTCGAGCTCGGCGGTTGCATCGCCGCTATTGAAGAGCTCGGTGGCGGGGAGTTCGAGATCATTCCGATCCTTAAGGCGCGCTCCATGTCGGGCGGGCCGCTCGAGCGGGCGCTCTACGAGCGGCTTAAAAATGAAATCGTCGACGGCCTGAAAAAATTGGAGCGACTGGACGGCATCTACCTCTCGCTCCACGGCGCGATGGGGGTGATGGACATGCGCGACCCCGAGGGCGACCTCCTGGCGGCCATCCGGAGCCGCGTGAGCGCGACCGTGCCCATAGGGGTCACATTCGACCTCCACGCCAACCTCACCCGGAAACGAATGGACACGGCGACATTCGTCATCGGCTACCGGACAAACCCTCACAGGGACCATTACGACGTGGGATACAGCGCCGGCGAGATTTTAATGAGGACCATCCGCGGAGAGGTGAAGCCCGTCATGGCCTGGCGCAAGATGAAGCTCCTGAAGGGCGGCGGGATCAACGTGGATTTCCTTTCTCCGATGAGGCCCATATTCAAGGCGATGCGGAAGATGGAAAAGGACCCGCGGGTCCTCAGCGTGTCCGATTTCCCGGTGCACATATGGCTGGACGACCCCGAGCTCGGCTGGAGCACCGTCGCCGTGACCGACGGGGACCGTACGCTCGCCGAAAAACTCGCCGACGAGATCGCCGATAAAAACTGGGAGGTGCGCGACGCGCCTCATCCACATCCGAGCACCGTGCAAGAGGCCATCGCGATAGCCCGTTCGAAAAGCATCGCGCGCATGTTCGGCACGGTCGTCTTCTGCGACACGTCCGACGCCGTGGGCACCGGCACACCGGGTGAGAACACCTGGATACTGAAAAGCCTCGTCGAGGAGGCGCCCGACCTGATATCCTACGTCCCGGTGCGCGACGGCGAGGCCGCGGCGTTCGCCCATGCGAAGGGGCTCCACGAGAGCGTTACCCTCACCGTCGGCGGCAGGCTCGACAGGGTCTATAACCGGCCGTTCACCTTTACGGGAGTTCTCATCCACAAGAGCGAGGGGAGACTTGGAAAAACCGTCGTTCTGCGCGACCGCGGCGTCCATCTCATACTCACCGAGCATCCCGACTCGACCCCGCGGCCGTCCTATTTTACGGACCTCGGCCTGTCGCTCTGGAAGGCGGACATTGTGGTGGTGAAGAATCTCTTTCCGTTCCGCTTCTTCTATCTTCTCTACAACAGGAAGACCGTTAACGTCGTGACGCCGGGACTTTCGAACGTCGACGTCTTCGCGCTCGACTATCGCTCCATTCCGCGGCCCATCTACCCGCTGGACAAAATAGACTCCTGGCGCTAGATACTCCGGTTTTTTTTTTAGAGGGCGGGCCCGGGCG
>CAZEAH010000693.1:0-1709 GCA_964510075.1 uncultured Leptospirales bacterium
GAGCCTGAGATCGCGCCGGTAATGCCGGTCGGCGGTAAAACGGTCGCCCTCGGCCTCCGATATCAGTCCGAGTTCGAAATGGATTTCGCCGTCGAACGGGGTGAGCTCCTCCGCCCGCATGAAACTCCTCCTCGCGTCCGCAAGGCGGTACTGGAATTTACGGGTCATCCCGAGTGCGTAATGGAGCTCGGCAGCGTCCGGATTTGCGCGCAGGCCGGCCGCGAACTGTCGTGCCGCCTCCTCGAGATCGCCTTTCCTGAGATATATCCATCCGAGGTGATAATGCGCCTCGAACGGGGCGCCCGCGTCTACGGCCATTTTAAGATTGGTCATGGCCTCGTCGAAGCGTCCCGACTTAAGAAAGGCCTCGCCGAGAAGGGTGAGCGCATCACCGGAGCGAGGGCGGATGGCAAGGGCCTCCCGCAGCGCGGCGATCATGCGCGGGTAATCGCCGCCGCGGCGCAGTTCGCGCGACAGAGAGAGATAATCGTCGAAGGATTTAGGCCCCGCGGCCGAAGGCACGGGCGCCATGAAGATACCGTCGCTGTGAGTCGATATCCCCGGGTAATCCGGCGCTATCGCCAGAGCCCTGCGAATCTCGGCGGCGTGCTCCGGATTCCGCCGGCTGTTCATAAGCATGGCGGAAAGGACGTGCCCGGTGGCCAGTGACATACGCTCTATACCGGCGGAAAGAGAACCGTGTCCCGTAGCGGGCTTGAGGAGCGAAACGGCCGGAACGCGATACAGCCGTATTAGCGAAAGCGCGTTGGTAAGGTCGTGCATTGTGGTGCGCGAAACGGCGAATTCGAGATAGGGGTCGTTTTCGGTGTGGAGCCTGCCGCGGTCTTCGATCTCGTCGATGGAGCTCTGGTCGAACTTGAAAATATCGATGAAGGCCGCGGGCGAGGAGTAGCCAATCTCCGCCAGATCCGTGCGCGCGTACCGTTCGAAGCGCGCGAGAAAGCCTGCGGGCTCGATACGAAACGGGGCGTCCGAGCCGGCGATAAGAGCGTGCTGGTTGTCGTGGCTCGTGGCGAACCAGAAACTGACGTAGGGGAACTCTGCGCGGAAGGTCTTAAGGAGCGAGGTGAAGCTCGCGATATCCATGTCGACCGGCATCCACGATGTCATGATGCCTGCGGGCCTCAGAAGGGCCTTTGCTGCTTGGAAATATTCTCGGGTGTACAGGCCCGAATTGCCGGCGTAATAGGGCCAGATGGAATCGTTCATGATGACATCGTACCGCTCGGAGGCAAGCCGGAGGTAGTTCGCCCCGTCCATAATCACCGGGCGGAAACGTGGATTCCGGACCACGCCGCCGTTGATGTCGCGGAAGAACCGGTCGGAGGTCTCGATGACCGATTCGCTTATCTCCACGACGTCGAGCCTTTCGATGTCGTATGACGTTACTATCCGGGAAGTCTCCCCGCTCCCGAATCCGACCTGGCACACGAGCCGGGGGGCCGGGTGCAGAAGCATGGGGATGTGGGCCTGCAGCTTCTGAGTGGTGCGCAGCGTGTACGCGGTCCCGGCCACATTGATCGAGCCCGTGGAAATGACGCGGTGACCGCCCGCGAAATGGTGGACCGTCGTGATACCTTCAACGCCCTCGTGCGCGTAATCGATCACCGAGCTCGGGTCGTGCATCGCCTCGCCCTTGTTAAAATAGCTGAACAAGTAATCGCCGGGCAGGACGAACAGTGCGGCAA
>CAZEAH010000694.1:0-1703 GCA_964510075.1 uncultured Leptospirales bacterium
AGGCCGGATACGACACCGCCTTCATCGGCAAGTGGCACATGCCGGGAGGAGGACTTCCGAAGCTCCGCGGCGTCGATCTCTTCGTTTCGTTCACTAAAAAGGACGGCCAGGGCGATTACTACGACTGCCCGCTCTTCGTCAATCACCGGCCGGCGACGCCGCGAAAGGAATACATCACCGAGGAGCTCACCGACTATGCGCTCGACTTCATGAAGGAACGCAAGGACAGACCGTTCTGCCTCTACCTCTCGCACAAGGCCGTGCACCACGACTGGAAGCCGCCGCGCCACCTTAAGGGCATGTATAAAAACGAGAAGATCGATTTTCTCGCGCCCGAATCGGACAAATGGAACACATGGAGCGGCAACAACTGGCTTGAGGGCTCCATGGGGTCGATGCACGGCATCTATCGCCGGTACTGCGAATGCCTCACCTCCGTCGACGAACAGCTCGGAAGGGTCTTAAAACAGCTTGACGTGA
Source organism: uncultured Leptospirales bacterium (assembly GCA_964510075.1). Lineage (GTDB taxonomy): Bacteria > Spirochaetota > UBA4802 > UBA4802 > UBA5368 > MVZN01. Next base: position 481 of record CAZEAH010000694.1, read on the forward strand.
TGGGAATTCTCGACGACACCGTCATCGTGTACGCCGGGGACAACGGGTACATGTGGGGCGAGCACCGGCTGTACGCCAAACACTGGCCCTATGAGGAGTCCATGCGCATCCCCTTCGTCGTGCGCTACCCGCGCCTTGTGAGCGGTCCGGGGCGAAAGGCGGAGCAGATGGCGCTCAACATCGACCTCTTCCCGACGCTCCTGGATCTCGCAGGCGTGCGGTCGGAGAGGCCCGTGGACGGCGAGAGCCTTGTGCCGGCGCTTCGGGACGCGAAGACGCCCGGCAGGAGATCGTTCATGTACGAGCTCTTCAAGGACTTTCCCTTCGGCGGGAGGGTCCCACCGCACAGGGCGGTGCGCACGGAGCGGTACAAGTACATCGAATGGGAGGCCTGCCGCGCGAACGAGATCTACGACCTGGAGGAAGATCCGCGCGAGCTATCGAATATCATCGGCACCGGACGCGGCAAAGAACTGCTTCCGGCGATGAAAAAGGAGCTCGAGCGCCTTAAGCGCCGTTACGCGGCCGCGCGCTGAACCGTATCCCCGGCACGAACGACCGACAACCCGGAGCCACAATGCCGCTACCGAAACTGTATCTGCTTTCGCGCGAATACCGCGCCGACGGCATCGCCGATGTCGGCGGAGCCGTGCGCGGCGCGCTCGAGCGCCTCAGGCTGGAAACGGCCATTCGGCCGGGTGCGAGTGTTGCGCTTACGGGCGGAAGCCGCGGCATACGCCACATCGACATCATTATGGCCGAGACCGTGCGTCACCTTGCGTCCATCGGCGCGCGGCCTTTCATCGTGCCCGCCATGGGAAGCCACGGAGGCGGCACGGCCGATGGCCAGCGGGCAATACTGGCGTCCTACGGCATCACCGAGGAGGCCATGGGATGCGAGATACGCGCGTCGATGGACGTGGTGCGACTTGGCGTGACCTCGCTCGGCACGCCCGTGTATATGGACGCGCACGCGGCCGCCGCCGATCACATCGGCGTCGTCAACCGCGTCAAGCCGCACACCAAGCTCTCCGGAGACATCGAGAGCGGCCTCGTGAAGATGTGCATGATCGGCCTGGGCAAGCGCGAGGGCGCGGCCACCTATCATCGCGCGATCGAACGGCACTCGTGGATGGAGATCGTCCGCTCGGTGATGGAGGTGGTGCTGGCGAAAAGCGCCGTGAGCTTCGGGCTTGCGATAGTACAGAACGCGCGCGAGGAGG
>CAZEAH010000695.1:0-1702 GCA_964510075.1 uncultured Leptospirales bacterium
CTTCTCCGCCGTGATGAAGCAGGAACTGCCGGACCAGCACTCCCGTCTCGTCGGCCGAGGCGTTGCGCTGGGTCCTGTAGCGGTACACCGCCCCGGGAAGCATCCCCGAGCCGGTATACACGCCGAGAACGGTAGTGCTGTTTCCGATATCGAAGCCGAGTATCATTTCGTCCGCCGGCGCGGCCTATTTCATCTGGGCGGCCCGGTCCAGGCGGGTCTTGAGGCTGTAGTATGCGGCCTTCGCCTCGTCGCGGACATTGTGGTTCTTGTCGTTCATCGCTTTTTCGATCCCCGCGAGCGCCTCGTAATCGAATATTTTTTCAAGCGCCTTGACCGCTTCCAGGCGGACGTCGTAATACGGGTCGTCGAGCAACCGTACGACGGCGCCAACACCCGATTTTTCCCTCAAAAGGCCAAGCGCCCTGGCGGCCTCTATGCGCACGTTCTTATACTCGTCGGAGCACGCCTTCTTTATCAGGGGAACCCCCTCGCGGATCTTGAGCTGGCCCATCTGGCGGATCGTCTCGCGCCGGGTGAATTCGCCCTCGGTCATACGCTTTACCAGAAGCATGAACGGCGCGTCGTTGAGCGCCGCCCGCGCCTTCTCCGTACCCATGCGGAGCAGCGCGTCCTGTGCCGCCTTGCGGACCTCCAGATGATTGTCCACCAGCGCACCTATCAGCGGGTAGATCGCCGACTCGTCTCCGATCTCGCCCAGGGCGCGCGCGCACTGCAGACGCATCTGGTACGCGCGGTCCTCGAGCCCCTCCACCAGGTGCTTCAGGGAATTGACGTCGCGGATCGCCCCCATGGTCTTGACGGCCTCGAGGCGCACCATGGGTTTCTTGTCGTTCAATGCGAGAAAAAGGATTTTGGAAATTTCGAGGTCGGTGGTGGCCCCACGGTCGGCGAGGAGGCGGAGCGCCTCTATTTTGTCCCGCTGTGATCCGGAGATGATGATCGCCCGCAGGTTTTCGGTTATGCCGGGTTCTCCGAGCTCGCCGAACTTGAGCGTCGCCACCGCGCGCACGCGGGGATCGGGGTCGTCAAGCATCTTCCGTATCTCGCCGAGCACCGCCTCGTCCCGGGTGCGGGCCAGGGCCAGAAAGGCCTGCAGCCGGATCTCCGGCTTCCTGTGTTTGAGGAGTTTAAGGAGACCCCCGGTATCGTTCTTCTCCACAAGCCTGTCGATGTTCGGCGAAAAGATACCCATGTTCACGCACCATACCCTCGGATCTTCGGTCCTGCCACGGGGATCGAGGGCTTCATGATACGACAAAAGAGAAAGGAAAGTCAATAATATATTTGACCGGCAATAATTAATTATCTGTCAGTGGGGGATTTCGCATGCGTCGCGTCCGGGCCGCGCCGTCAGGCCTTCATCCGGAAATCGCCGATGCGCTTTATGAGTCCGTCCCCTTCCATCCTGTTGAGCAGGGGGATGATGTATTTCCGCGATAGGCCGGTCGCGTCTTTCGCCTCGGGGATGCTGATCCTGTCCCTGCCCTCGAAGAGCTCCATGACCTTCATTTTCACTCCGTCATATACCTCGCGATGGAGGACGATGTTCCCGTCCAGGCTCACGGCGAAACCCAGACGGATAAGATCGCCCAGGTGTCTTTTCTCAGCATCGTCCGCGGTCCTGTCGAGCTCGGCGCCCTCGATGGAGCGCGCGCGCAACCTGTCGAGCACCGCCCTTTTC
>CAZEAH010000696.1:0-1684 GCA_964510075.1 uncultured Leptospirales bacterium
AATCAGAACGGTGGATGTATCCAGTTCGGGTTGGTGTAAAGTGTTTGATTTTTACCGTGCGGTGGTATAGTGCGATTCGATAGCTGTCGGCGATCCCTTGCGCCCTCACGAGGGATCGCCGGGATTGGTGAAGTAGCCGCGCATGACGCGCTTGGTAATGATACATATCCGGAGGAATAAGGAGATGAAAGGGTATAAGCACGCGACGGGGACGTTCATAGGGAAGGGAGGAATCGAGATATATTTTCAGGCCTGGCTTGCGGAGAAACCGAAGGGCATTGTGGTCATTTCCCACGGACTGGGCGAGCACTCCGGTCGATATGCGAACATCATAGAAAGGATGAAGAACAGCGGCGTGAGCTTCTACGCTCTCGATCATCGGGGACACGGACGTTCCGGGGGAACCCGGGGGCATGTCGCCTCTTTTATGGAGTATATTCAGGACCTCAAAGTTTTCATCAACCAGATAAAAGACGAGTACGGCACGCTCCCGATCGTGCTGCTGGGCCACAGCCTGGGCGGCCTTATCGCCATGAAGTACGCGCTTACGCACCCGGCCGACATGAAAGCCCTGGTGCTTTCCTCCGCCGGACTCATCCCTGCCGTTGCGGTTCCCGAAGTAAAGAAGAAGCTGGGGCTTTTCTTTTCGAAGTATATTCCTACACTCGCGATGTCCAACGGGCTCGATGCGGCCGAACTGTCGCATGACAGGTCGGTGGTCGACGCGTATGTCAACGATACGCTGGTCCACGACAGGGTGACGTCCCGCTGGTATGCCGAATTCACCGCCACGGAGGAGGAATGTCTGCGGCGCGCCTCCGAGCTCAGGATGCCCCTTCTGGTTATCCACGGCAAGGCTGACGCTATCGTCGATTACCGCGGCAGTGAAAAGGTGTACGCGGAGGCGCTTTCAAAAGACAAAACGCTCCACATTTTCCCGGGACTCTACCACGAAACCATGAATGAAACGCCCTCAGAAAGGGCAAAAGTGCTCGATGTGGTGGCGAAATGGATCGCCTCGCGCCTGGGTGGGCGCCCGGCCGCAACTGCTGGAAAGCCGAAGGTGAAGAAACCCGCCGCGAAGAAAGAGAAGAAGACGGCCGCAAAAAAGGCCTCAGTGCCGGCAAAGAAAAAAGCCGCCGGGAATACCAGAGCGCAGGCTAAAAAAATCTCAAAGAAGACCGCGAAGAAAAAGTAAATATCCGTTAAAGACGTAAAATAAAAAAGCCGGGTGGGAGAGCCCGGCTTTTTGAATGATACTGCGATGCTGGCTCGGGACTTACCGTAACAACTGCAGAACGGTCTGCGACTTGGTGTTCGCCTGGGCAAGCATGGCGGTCGCCGCCTGCGTGAGAATCTGATAGCGTACGAACGAGGACATCTGTTCGGCCATGTCGGTGTCGCGTATGCGGCTTTCAGAAGCCTGAACGTTCTCGTAGGCGTTCATAAGGCCCTTGGCGGCGTGTTCCAGGCGGTTGTAATAGGCGCCGAGGTCCGCGCGCTGCTTGGAGATGATGCGCAGGGCCTCGTCGGCGATACCGATCACCGCGTTCGCTTTGCCGGGCGTCGAGATCGAGATGAAGGTGAGCACGGTGGGGTTGCGGAGTCCCAGGGCCGCCGTGGTCATGGTCTCGATGAAGACACGCTCGCGCTGATGCATGTTGGGGCCCATGTGGAACCACAT
>CAZEAH010000697.1:0-1675 GCA_964510075.1 uncultured Leptospirales bacterium
CCGGCGTTGCGACAGGAGGTCGCGTCGTTAGCCGGCCCGGAGGCGGGGGGATTTACACGGCATCATGAAGAAAAACGGCCTTATCACCACGGGGTTCCATATCCCTTATAATCCAGAACTCAAGGAGCGCGCGCGTGAATTGCGTAAAAATATGACCGATGCAGAGAAAAAAATCTGGCACGGGTTTCTGAAGAATCTCGACTGCACGGTGTTGCGCCAGAAACCCATTGACAATTATATCGTCGATTTCTACTGCCCGAATCACAAACTCGTTATTGAAATCGACGGGGAGATTCATACTACCGCCGTGAGCAGGGAGTATGACGAGCTCCGAACACGAGTTCTCGAGGGATATGGTCTTCGGGTTGTACGGTTTTCGAACCAGGAGGTGCTTAATAAATTTACGATGGTCTGCAATGAGATACGGAAGCTGATTGAATCCTCTCAGCCTCCGGCAGCTCTCCTTTAGTAAAGGAGAGCCTTATTGAAAAAACGTGTTGCCGTCAGAAGGAATAAAGGCATTAATCTTCCGCTGAAAGTGCGCATACCTTACGCCCCCTTCGGTGAAGCGGCGCGTGGCGTTCAGAATGTGCTGACGCCGGCGTTGCGGCGGAAGGACACATGGCTACGGCAGGGTCGCAGCCAGGGCCGCCTTACACAGTCCCTTCACGCAGTACATCACGTTTAAATTGGATTTCAGTTTTTCAACCGCGTTACCATCACGCCCGAAATATTTCGCCGTTCCCCTCCCTTTAATACAGCAGCCGGGGCATCGATACTTGCTTTCTCCCGGAATTTTCTGTATATTCAGCCATCTATAAGTTCTGGAGGATGTCATGAAACGACGACGATTCATCCTCGCCGTATCGTTCGCAGCGGTCCTTTCCGTCGGGATGATACAGGCCTGCGGGTACCAGTCCGACACCGCGTCCGTCACCATCAACCTCGGGCATCAACAACAGGCCGCACTGGAGAAAACCTCCATCTTCGACAGATTCCTGGCGTTCATCACCTTGAGCACGCGCCTGGAGGCGGAACCGCCGGCTTTCCCGCAGAGCATATACGCCATACTCCTCACCGTCAGCGGTCCCGGAATGACCGATGTGAACCGCTCGTTCGAGCGAAGCGAAATCGACACGGGCAAGGTGACGATCGACGTTCCGGCGGGCGACGCGCGGACCTTCACCGTGGTGGCGCTTGTTCAGTGGGAGGACGAAACGCCCACGCGCGATTACGGCGGCATCAGCACGGTGAACCTTTCGCCGGGCGGGCAGTCTATTTCCATCCAGATGGGCGATCTGCCGAATCCGCCGTCCGGCCTCAGTCCCTACCGGACAACGAACCAGCAGGAAGTACCGTTCAATTACGTGCAGTGGGACGGGGGTGATTTGAGCGTAGTGACCGGGTATCATGTGTACCGCTCCCTCAGCGAAAACGGCACATATAGCCGTATCGCCACCGTGTCCAATCCCGGGCCCGCGGCGAGCGCGTACATTGAGGACTACGCCATCAACGAGCAGAATATCTACTGGTACAAAGTGTCGGGCTATAATGCCTACGGCGAGGGCGATACAACATCGCCACTGCCCGACAACTGGTGAGCTGAATCCTCTCAGCCTCCGCGTGGGTGAAAGACGCGACCTTTTAAATCCTCTCAGCCTCCGGCAGCTCTCCT
>CAZEAH010000698.1:0-1664 GCA_964510075.1 uncultured Leptospirales bacterium
GACCAGCAGTCCGTAATACGAATATCGCGAATCTGCGCGCATACCCCGGCGCAGAATGCTCACATGCCCCGGAAGTTCGATTTTATACTTCATGAGATCGTTCACCAGCACGACCGTGCCGTTTTCCCTGTACAATAAAACCGAAGCGTCACGGTCCAGCGCGTGATAGCGATCGCCCTCCCTTCTGATAAGCACGTTTATATCAACTGAAGCCCTGGCGCGATAATCCGCCGTTCGCCCGCCTTCCGGCATTGCCAGAATCGATTTTAACAGGGTGAGACCCTCGACTTTGTGCCCTGTTCTCAAAAGTTCGATTCCCTGGTTGTAATAAAACGCGATCCCCTCCTTCGATACCGGCTTATAATCAAACTCCGGTTTGCCGGATGTGTAAATACGGCCGTTAGGATCGACATGATATCGGTTCCCGTCGGGATCACGAACCAGAATCCAGTCCGGCATCTGGGCCGTCAGGTTTTGAGCGACCGTTCCGGCAAGGAACAGCAGTATCGCCACTGGTAATTGAAAAATAGATCGATTCAGTCCCATCGAAGCGGTTGTTTTTTTAAAATATTTAAAATAGTTATTGAATATTTTAAATAATATTATTTATTTGATACCTTATTATGTATTAAATTTATACTATCTTATGAGATGGATTTCCGTGTCTTCGGCCGCGTATGACCGTCCCGGCGATATGGTAAATCCGGAGCCGTAGCTGTGGTTCGCGACCCTGTATCCATTTGCCACGGAATTTCAGATCCAATGAAAGACAACCTCGAAACCGACATCAGAAGGAGCAGATCGCAGGAGGGCGTGCGAATGGCTTCCACTAAAGGCAGAAAAAGACCCGTCAAACTCCCGGAGGGCTATGAGACCCTTCAGGAGGTGATCGACAGAGTGGAAAACGAACACATACGCCGCACCCTGGAGCTTACCAACTGGAACCTGCAGAAAACGAGCAGGGTTCTCGATATCGCCCGCAACACCCTCAAAGCCAAGATCAAGAAGTATGAAATCGGCTGACGTCCGGTCTTCAGATCAGCGAAAAAATAATTATCAACGTCAACACGATCAGGCCGAGGAGAAGGGATAGATACAGCACCAGCCGGCTTTCTCCACTCTCGGCCGGCTCATCGGCAGCGCCGCCCTCCATCTCGATCTTGACGTTCTCCTCTTCAATTATTTTCGCCATGACGTTCTTCGCCACGAGCGCATAGATGATGTATCCGAATTTCCCCTGTGATATTTTCTCTTTCACGCGGCCCTTAATCGGCAGGAACTCGCCCTCTTCGGTATAGGCATTCAGGAGCTTCGCGACCTTTACGGAAATGGCGTCCTTCGCCGTCAGAAGCACCCGAACGCTGTCACCCGGCTTCACGTCGTTGATGTACTTGCCGCGCACGGGAGAAACAATAACCTTCCCCGGAACGACATACTGCGCCTGCCGCTCTATCGCCGCAAGCCGATCGTCCCCGCCAGCCGCGGAGCGCGCGCCTTCGTCCTGTCCCTCTATCTGCACGCCCTCGAGCTCCAGGGCAAGCGAACTGGTTTTCTCCATCTCGATCTGGCATTGCGGGTGTTCGCCCTGGTAGAACTTTGCGATGATCTCGGCGATAATGTCGGAGGCGGCATCGAGATCCCAGGAATCGACAAGTGTATAGATG
>CAZEAH010000699.1:0-1663 GCA_964510075.1 uncultured Leptospirales bacterium
GCCAGATGTTTTGCGCGCCGTCGGCGATGAGTTCGCTCCCGGCATCGGGCCCGTCCTCCCGCCATCGGTATCCGTTGCGTGAAAAGAGCGCGAGGTAGGCATCGGCCTTCCGCGCGAAGACCCATCCATCGCGCTCGCGCACCTCGTCGAAGCGGTCGCGCGGAAGCCAGGCGTGCGTGAAGAACAGGCGGTCGGTGTGGTAGATGCCGGGGCGCCGGGGCACGTTGTACACGCAGACCAACACGTTCTTGACCTGCGCCGCGCGCGGGAGCCTCCCCGAACCGGTCCAGTAGCCGGTGGAGCCGTCCCCGTATTTGCCGGGATGCGTGGTGAAGCATACGGCCTCGCCGCCCAGGCTCGCCTGCCAGATGTGCTGCTGGTCGCCGCCGTAGCCGGGGCGGTAATCCTGCGCGCAGCTCAGCATGTAGTCGCGCGTTTTATAGGTATAGATGTTAACCTCCTCGCGGGTGTTGCGCGTTATGTCCTTCTCGAAGAGGCGCGCGACGAGCGGCAAGAGCCCCAACTTCCGCGCCGCGGTGAGAAGCCGGCGCTTCGAGGCGAAGGGCGCGAAGAAGGCGTTCTCCCACCAGCGGAATGTGTCGAAGAGGCGCATCACCGCGGTGATGGTCCGTGGGTGAGTGTAAGCCTCGAGGCTGAGCGTCTCCATCACGCACGCCGGATCGTTCAGGTCGAGGCCCCATCGCTTCGCCTCCGCGAGGCGGATTCCCATTCGCTGCCGGTTTTCGGTTTCGGCGCGCGATCTGTCATTCGCGATCTCGTAGATGACGCGCGGGAGGCGATAGGCGCCCAGGGCGAGCGAGACGGCGGCCATGTTGTCCTCGCCCGCGAAGACACCCGTGCCGAAGAGGAGCTTCGAGGTGTCGGTCGTGGACTCGATGAAGGGAAAGCGCTTCTCCTTCGCGTAGCTTCGCCCGTGGGTTGAGCCGAAAACGCCCTGGTGGCTGTTGAGCGCCATGTCGAGGAACATGAGGTCCAGGATGATGACCGCGCGCCGGGCTATGGTTTCGTCGCGGCAGAAGTCCGCGAGGTTCGCAAGCGCCGTGATGTCCTCGTCATAATACACGTTGGAGAGCCATTCGCTGAATCCGGTGAGGTAGCGCATCTCCATCCAGCGGAGGATGCGCCCGCGGGCGCGCTCCATGCGCTCGACGCCGGTGAGGCCGCTCCCCTCGAATGCCCGCTCCGGAAAGAGCTGGCCGGCCAGGTACTCGTTCGCCGCGAACATGATCTGGTGGTTCTCGGTCCAGGTGCACATGGAGTCGATCCCCGGCTCGTCCGGCCAGTACTTGAACGAGAGGAGCGTCCGTTCCGCGCGGGCGACGAGCCTCCGGTCGAGCAGGCGGCTCTCCCGGAACTGGTAGAGCATGCGTACGATGCCGAGCATCACGAAGTCGGAGCAGTCGCGCCGACCGTCGATATAGTCGAGCGCAGCGCCGATGAGCCCCGCGTGAACGGGTCCGCGCCCGGCGGCCAGGCGCGCGAGCTCGCGGAAATGCCCCTTCATGGTGGTGCGCGCCGGGCTGTTCGCCGCGTGGGAGAGAAGCGCCCGGCGGCGCGCCTCGTAGGTCGGCGCGAAGGGACGCGGCGCGTAGCGGTCGGGCCGCTCGCACGATGGATAGCCCCTGGGCGGCCTTCCGTACCC
>CAZEAH010000700.1:0-214 GCA_964510075.1 uncultured Leptospirales bacterium
GATCGAGGCCTCCCCGCTCATCGGGGCCCTCGGACTCGAATCCGCCGGCGACGGTCCGGTCCGCGTCTTTACAGCGCCGGGCGGACCGGTGCTCGCCGTCTCCGGCATCGGCAAGGTGAACGCGGCGCTCGCGGCCTGTTACCTGGTCATTCGCCACGGCGTCGGTACGGTATTCAACATCGGCGCGGCCGGAGCCACAGGAAACGGCCTGCGG
>CAZEAH010000700.1:224-1660 GCA_964510075.1 uncultured Leptospirales bacterium
GTCTTCCACATCCAGGCGATCGTCGAGCCGGACCGTCCCCGGATAATGAACCGCTCCCAGCGCTCGTCCGCGCCGGATACGCTTGAGGGTTTCAGGATGGCGAGCCTCGCGACGCTCGACCGGCCGCTGGTTTCGGCGGCCGAGCGCGCCTCGGTAGCCGCGCGTGCCGACCTGGTCGACATGGAGGGCGCGGCCGTACTGCAGGCGTGCAGGATGTTCGGGGCGCGGTGTTATATTTTTAAAATGGTAAGCGATACCCCGGAGCATCAGAGCGACACGGAAATCGTCGAGAACATCCGCTCGCTCGCCGGACCCCTGGCGGACTTTTTCGTGGAGCGGGTCATACCGCTTTCGGCGTAGGGACGGATACTCCATACGCGGCGCGCCGGCCGCGGGCGTATCCATCACCCCCGGTACGCCGCGGTTTACGCGCGCGGCCCGGCCTCAGCGGAACCCCACCACCAGGCTCCACGCGCGGTCCGAGAGCTTGTGCACCTTCAGCCTTTTAAACCCGGCCTCTTTAAGCCAGCCCAGGTATTCGGCGCGCGTGTAGACGTTGCCGTGCGGGCTCTGCGTGATCATGTGCAAGGCCAGCGTGGCCGAGCGTCGGTCCTCCCCCTTCAGGTTGTCGAAGACCGCGACCATGCCGCCGTCGGCAAGCGCCTCGCGCGCCATGCTGAACATCATGGCGTTGTCCTCCGGCGACTGCCCGTGACAGAGGTTCCCCAGAAACACGATGCCGAAGGGGCCGGACGGAAAGCTTTTCGTTGCGTCGCCGTCCTCGACCCGTATGTTCTTAACGCGGGAGAGCTCTTTTCGCATAACGTCGTTGGAATCCTTCAGGTCGAAGATGAGCGTGGAGAGCCCCCTGCGCGCGAACTCGCGCGCGCCGGTTCCGGGCGCGCCTCCGATGTCGGCCACGCTCTTCGCCCCGGGGCAAAGTTCCATGCAGAGGCGCACCACCTCCGGTGCGACTTTTTTCTTCCACGGCGAGTCCATGCCGCGGATAAAATCATCCATCGAAAAACCGGCGTAACTGGTTTTGTCCGGCACGCCGTGCTTCATTACATGGGGCAGCGTCCTCCACGGATTGACCAGGTACAGAAGGAAGCTCCAGAAGTCGCCCTCGTAACCGCTTCCGGAACGGTCGACGAGCCTGCGCCGCGCCCCGGGCGTCACCGAATAACGCAATCCGGTCTTCTTGAGGTATTTCATTTCGGCCAGGGCGTCGAGCAGCGCGATCGTCGCGCGGCGGTCGAATTTCATCCGCGCGGCCAGCCCCTCGGCGGTGTCGGGCTTATCGGCGAGCGCGTCGAATACTTTCAGCCGAAAGGCCTGTCCGACGAAGATGAATTCCTCGAGCGATGATTGCAGTTCGCGTATATTCATGGAAGCACACCTCCGGTTTTTTTTACGATGAGCGCGGACATGCATTC
>CAZEAH010000701.1:0-1657 GCA_964510075.1 uncultured Leptospirales bacterium
GGCATGGCGGCCCTGCTCACCACGACCATGCCCGTAATGAAGGAAACAATCGACCTTTTCGCGAAGGAGGGGGAAAGGGGCTCGTTCCGTTTCATCGTCGGCGGCGCTCCGCTCAGCCAGCGTTTTTCGGACGAGATAGGGGCCGACGGCTACGGCGAAGACGCCCAGTCGGGCGTGGAGCTGGTCCGTCGCCTGATCGCGTCGTAAAGCGCGCGCAGGCGCGCGGCGAAACCGCGGCCCCGGTAATGCCGGGGCAAGATAGTTCCGCGGACGGGCCCGTTCGAGACCCGCCCTGCGGAAACAGCCCGGAGGAGCACATGGACAACGGCGGTCCGCGGCCGCACCAGGCGGATAAAGCGCTCACTGTGCGCGAAATCATCCTGTACAACCTGGCGGGATTCACCTTCAACCTGTTCGACACCATTCTGTACGCGTGGCTGCCGTACTTCTATATCCCGCCGGCCGATTCCAATCTCACGCGCTACATCCCGCTTGCGGCGCTCGGCGTTATCCTGGCGGGGGGGCGTATACTCGACGCGGTTACCGATCCGCTTATGGGATATCTGAGCGACCACACCCGCTCCCGCTGGGGCCGCCGCAAACCTTACATCTTTATTTCGAATCCGATACTGTTCATCTCGTTCATTCTGGTATGGAACCCGCCGGTACGGGGCGAAAGCCTGACGAACGCCGTCTTTCTCGGGGCGGTGCTCTTCTTCTATTACATTTCGTATACCGGGATGCTCATCCCGTGGTTCGCCGTCCTGCCCGAAATGAGCCCGAAAAACGACGAGCGGGTAAAGATCGCCTCGGTCGGCGTCGCGATCGGCGTGCTCGGGGCGCTCATCGGCGGCGGACTTTCCGGGCCGCTGATGGGCGCTTTCGGAATGTTCCGGATGGCGCTCATGCTGGGCCTCGTGGGGCTGGTCGCCGGACAGCTTACGCTGTACGGCGTTCACGAGCGCCACAGGCTGAGTCCCGACGAGGAGACGCCTCCGTTCTTTACGGTGATGCGGGAGATGTTCGCCGACCGGCAGGTGCTGTCGTTTTCGGTCATGATCATGTTCGTCCAGCTGACCTATCAGCTCATGCTGATGAATGTGCCGTACCTCACGACGCTCATCCTGGGGCGAAGCGAAGGCGACGCATCGATCCTCATGGGCGAGGTCATTCTCTCGACTGCGGCGTCCGTGCCGCTCTGGTACCGGCTGCTCGGGAGGTATCCCAAACGCACGCTGTTCCGGGCGATCATCGTCTGGATGGCGGCCGGCTTCGGTCTGAGCTTTTTCATCGGAAAGCTTCCGTTTTTCTCGCCTTTCACGCAGGCCATGATCGTCTTCCCGCTGGTGGCCGTGCCGATCGGCGGGATGTTCATAACCGTCCTCGGGCTCATAGCCGACATTACCGACTACGACGAGCTGAAATCCGGCCGGAGGCGCGAGGCCATGTACTACGGCATTTACGGAATTGTCCGAAAGACCGGATGGGCGCTCTGCTCGCTCATACTGGTCGGGGTGTATTCGGCGTTCGGATACAGCGCGGAGAATCCGACAGGGATCCGCGCGGTCTGGCTGGTCTGCGGCCTCTCGTGCCTCGCGGGGCTTGCCGCGTTCGCGCCCTTCCGTCTGGGCGATAGCAAGGCCGAGACGAAAAGCAT
>CAZEAH010000702.1:0-1656 GCA_964510075.1 uncultured Leptospirales bacterium
GTACAGTCCCGCGCCGAAAGCCGTTCCGCTGAAATCCTTGAGGAAGCCGAGCCGGAGCCCCGCGTCGCTGAAGCCCTTCGCGTCGGCATAGGCGTTGTTGTAATAGCCGATCCAGGCGGAGAGTGTGATCGCGGAGTCGCTGGTTTTGGCGAACTCCTGGGCCAGGGAGAACTTCACGTAGTAGTCTTCGTCACGGGGTGTTTCTTCCTTTTCCTTTACATAGTAATCATAGTAGAAATCAACGCGCGGGTTGAGCACGGTTTTAAGGCCGATGCCGACCGAGCCCTCGAGAAAAGCGGGATTAAGGGCGGCAGGGTCGTTGTCATCGTAGTACGGGTATGTGGCGTACAGTATCCCGAGGCTGAACGACGCGATGTCACCCAGGTCCTTCGCGAAGGACGCGCCGTAGTCCACTTCGTGATACGGACGTATCGCCTTGCGGTCGCCCTTGGTGTCGGCCGAAATATAGTCCGCGTCCAGGCCCGCGGCAACCAGAAACGAGATGCCCGTGTCGCCGAGCACGAGCCCGGCGGAGGGCCACAGCACGCCCGAGCCCTTGCCGTTGAGCTCGACCCCGCGCCACCAGTAGGTGCTCGCGTAGCTCAGGCCGACGGGTACTTTTAAAAACGCCCCGCCCTCTTCGGCGTGAGCCTTCCCCGGCGCGATGCCCGCGGCAAGCAGGGCAAGAGCGGCCAGGCACGACAACAGCAGTCTTGATGTTCTCATGATAACTCCTCTTTCATTCAGGTTTGTGTACACGTGTTTCGTGCTTTCGATACTTGTATTAAAAGGCTGCGATGGTAGTATACTCTGTCGAGTCGGGGCCGCACAAGCGTTTTATGGCGACGTACGGCCCCGATCTATTGGAACTACCCGATCGCCTCGCTTCCGGTTTCGCCGGTGCGCACGCGTATGCACTCATCGAGCGGGACGACGAATATCTTGCCGTCTCCGATCTTGCCGGTCCGTGCCCCTTTGATGATGGCCTCGATCGTCGGCCTGACGAAATCGTCGTTCACCGCGATCTCAAAGCGGGCCTTGTCGAGAAGATTCACCTCGGTAGTGACGCCGCGGTACGACTCCGTGTAGCCGCCCTGGGCGCCGCAGCCGATGACGCTGGATACGGTCATCTTCCCGACCTTGGCCGCGGCAAGCGCTTCCTTTACGTCGGTAAGCTTTTCGGGTTGTACGACTGCTATAATAAGCTTCATGCTGATTCCTCCTTGTGGTTTCAGGCCGGGGCCGCTACTTGGTCAGGAACCCCTGGAAATCGGGATACGCCTTCATGCCGTGCTCGCCGAGATCGAGGCCCGCGATTTCTTCCTCGCGCGATACCCTCATGCCCATGATGAGCCGGATGATGTACCATACGACAAGGGCAAGCACGAAGGTGAACGCACCGACCGCGACCACCCCGATCGCCTGCGAAGCGAGCAGTTTGAACCCGCCGCCGAAGAACAGCCCGCTGCCGGTCGCAGTGCCCGTAATCTTGTCCTGGGCGAAAAGTCCGACGGCGAGCGTACCGAAGATGCCGTTGACCAGATGAACCGAAAGCGCGCCGACCGGGTCGTCGATTTTGAGCCGGTCGAACATCATGACCGCGAGCACCACGAGAACCCCGGCGATGAGCCCGATGATGATTGAGGACCCCACGCT
>CAZEAH010000703.1:0-1650 GCA_964510075.1 uncultured Leptospirales bacterium
GGGTACATGCGGGTGTAGCCGTAGCCGCCGAATATCTGAAGGGCGTCGTTCATCACCTGCACCGCGGCCTCGGTTGCGTAGAATTTGGCTATGGACGCGGCGATGGTCGGATCGATCCCGCGGTCGGCCTCCCATGCCGCCTTCCACACAAGGAGGCGCATGGTCTCCACCTTCTGGTACATCTCGGCCAGCTTGAACTGGGTTGCCTGGTACCCGGAAAGCTTACCGCCGAAGGCGCGGCGCCGCTTCGCGTAATCCAGCGCGTACTCCATCGCCGAACGCGCGGCGCCCACGGCGAACGCGCCTATGATCGGTCGTGTCCGCGCGAAGGTTTTCATGGCAAGCACGAAGCCTTCACCCGGACCGGCAAGCACGTTCTCCTTCGGCACGCGCACATTTTTCAGGTTGATTCCGACGGTGTTCGAGGTGCGCTGACCCATCTTCGGAATGGATCGGCCCACGCGCACGCCCTCCCATTCCTTCTCCACCACGAAGGCGCATATTCCCGCGTGCTTCTTTTCGGGGTCCACGGTCGCGAATATGGTCATGTAGTCGGCCACGCCGCCGTTGGTAATCCAGTATTTGGTCCCGTTGAGAAGATAGCCGTCGCCGTCCCCGGTCGCGCGGCACAGCATTCCCGCCACGTCCGAGCCCATGGTGGGCTCCGAGGTCGCGAAGCAGATGCGCTTGTTTTCCTTCGCGATTTTCGGTAAATATTTTTCCTTCAGCGCCTCCCGGTCCGAAATGACCAGAGGTTCGAAGCCGAGGGAGTTGTCGAAGATCGAGGTGGCAAGGCCCGGGCAGGCCGCGGCGATCTCCTCGGTAAGGAGGGCGCCCTCCAGAAGGCCGTATCCGAGCCCGCCGTATTTCTTCGGGATGTCTGAGTTCATGATCCCCGCATTGAAGGCCCTGTCGAGGATATCGAGCGGTATCTCATCCCTCTGGTCGTAATGCCATGCGGCGGGCAGCACCTCCTTTATGGCGAATTCGCGCGCCCTGTCGCGCAGTTTTATCTGGTCTTCGCTCAGAGTGAAATCAAGCATCGAACACCTCCGTTTTTCGTGATGTGATGGAACTGCGTTTCGTCGTTTGCCGGCCCGGAAAGCAGGAAAAGGGGAGTGGGATGGTTCCGTATTGTGCCGCTCCCGTATCATACGGCCTGATACCGTACAAATTCAGCAAAATTCAGCGCAGCCGCGTTACGTACCCGCGCGGTGAAACGCACTCCCGGACTCCCGGCACGTACTCCTGGACGGAGGGTGCCGGTTCATGAGGCGCGATAAGGCAGGTGGAGATCTGTCTGATGCCGACATTTATGAAAAAATGTCATAAATTTTGGAATTCGGATGAATGATGATATACTGGTCTCGGCGCTTCGCCGCGTACCGCAGGGGGACCCCTCCGGCTGCAGGAGCAGGCATATAATTGGCTTGCGCCGGTGGGAGACCGGGGCCATACTCAGCTGCGGTAATGATGAAAACGGTCAATTCGATCAGAAAGCTAAACCGGGCGGACTGTAAGGGCCGTCCCTCCGCTCTCCGGCCGGAAGGGCGGCGGGGATTTGTAAATAAGCACCCGGCGAGGAACATGTGAACGGAGAACCCGAAGAGAGAAAAACCATACTGCTTGTCGAAAATGAAGCGCTCATCG
>CAZEAH010000704.1:0-1638 GCA_964510075.1 uncultured Leptospirales bacterium
CCTCCTGCATGCGGCTGAGGATGTAGTTGGTCGTCCCGTTGAGAATGCCCATTACGCTCAGGATACGGTTTCCCACAAGGCCGCTCTTCAGGGCGGCGATGCAGGGGATGCCTCCGCCCACGGCCGCCTCGAAGCCGAGCGAGGCCTTTCCGCCGTTTGCAAGCGCAAAAATGCGCTCCCCCCTCTCCGCCAGGAGCTTCTTGTTGGCGGTGACCACGTTCTTTCCCGCGGAAAGCGATTCGACGATGATGGACTCCGCGGGGTCTGTACCGCCGATAAGCTCGACGACGGTATGGATTTCCGGGTCGGCGACGACGCTCTTCCAGTCCGCCGCCACGGTCACATCCGGCGCCCTTTCCTTGACCCGGGCGATGTCGAGGTCGCAGACAGTCTTAATGCGGATATCGAGATCGGTACGTTGTCCCAGGACCGCTCCGTTGCGCGCGATGAGGTGATGGACACCGCTCCCCACGGTGCCGAAACCGATGAGCCCGACATTTATCACTTTACGCACAGGCATACCCCGCTGGCCGGTTGGTGTAAAACCAACGGTATCTTTGGGTCTGTCTATTTTTTTGTCAATTACTGTTTACGGCACGCCGCATTCATGTGACCAGGCGGTGTGCCGAGGCGGATACGGACGGAAGCTCGAATTCGAATTCCGGCACCACTCCGCGAACGGCCTCGCGTACGGCGCGCGCGTCGAGCGTGTAAAGGGAAGGGATGGTTTTCTCGAGAAACTCCTCTATCGCCCTCCGGTCGTATCCTTCCGCGGGGGCGTTCAGCCTGAAGATTCTCGCGTTGTCCGTTTGCGCGAGCATAACCGGATCGTAAAACAGTTCCTCGTACAGCTTTTCTCCCGGGCGGAGTCCCGTGTACTCAATGCGGATATCGCGCTCAGGGACATAGCCGAACAGGCGGATGAGACTGCGGGCCACGTCCGCCACCCGGTACTGGTTACCCATATCGAGCGCGAACACCTCTCCTCCCGAGGCGTATGCCGCCGCGTTGAGCACGAGGATGGAGGCCTCGGGAATGGACATGAAATAGCGCGTAACCTCCGGATGGGTTACCGTGACGGGGCCGCCCTTCAGTATCTGTTCCCTGAAGAGCGGGATTACCGAGCCGCGGCTCCCGATAACGTTTCCAAAACGCACGATCGAGGTGTGCAGCCCCTTTTCGAGGAAATAATACATCGCGACCAGTTCGGCGACGCGTTTGCTGGCGCCCATCACGCTGGTCGGTCTGACCGCCTTGTCGGTCGATACCATCACGCACTCCGCCGTGCCGTGACGATGGGCCGCGTCGAAGACGTTTCTGCTGCCGAGCACGTTGTTCCGTATAGCCTCGGCCTCGTTGAATTCCATGAGCGGCACGTGTTTATGCGCCGCCGCGTGAATGACGATGTCGGGCCGATATGCGGCGAAGATGCCGTCGAGCATCCGCGCGTCCCCGACATTGGCGATCCGGTAGACGATTTCCGCGCCGTTTTCCAGAAAGTACATCTGTTCGGCGAGTGATTTGGCGAGGGAGTAGATGGAGAACTCGCCCCTCCCGAGGGCCACTAGGCGTGCTATTCTGAACTTCAACAGCTGGCGGCACAATTCCGAACCTATGCTTCCCCCGGCACCGGTTACC
>CAZEAH010000705.1:0-1636 GCA_964510075.1 uncultured Leptospirales bacterium
GCGAGGGCCGCTCGGCTCGGCAACCGCCCCGGTGCTGGGAAGCGCCATAGACGCGCTCGCCCGCGAAAAAAGCGCGTTTATCATACTCGACGCCGCGGGCCTGGAGTACGCCAGCTCCGCGGGGATCGGGATGATGCTCCACGCACACCGTTCGCTTGCCGCCGACGGGGGCGCCCTGGTCGTCTGCAACCTTCCGGAAGAGATGCGGTCTCTCTTCAGGCTCATCGGCTTCGATCGTGTATTGGACATCGCCGGATCGGCCGATGAGGCCGAGCGGGTTATCATCGAACGAATCGGCGGGAAGCCCCCTGCGCGTCCCGCACCGCCGGAAAACCGCTCCGAGGGACTCCGGACCGAGCCGCTTGAACAAGCCGAAAAGTACGCAACCGAGGATGAACCGGCCGCCACGGAAGACGGATTCGATCGTGCGCTCGTCGTCGAGTGCGCGGAATGCGGGGGCCTTGTCCGGGTCCGCAGGAGCGGGACCTATCAATGCCCCCACTGCCGCACGGAGTTCTCCGTCGAAAAGGACCAGACGATCATCTTTTAATTTTATCCGCGCACGGAAATAAGATAATTGACTTTACCGCGCGCCCGGATACTCTTCTACAGAAGGGGTGAAGGCGCGATCGTGACCAACGTCAGCCGGCGGATACACATACCACAGGGAGCGGAATCATGAAAGTTGTCCATGTCCTGAAAAAAATCGAGCTTATCGACAGCGATATAAAAGACCTTCGCAAAATGGAAAAATCGCTTCAGCGCAACAAGTCCTTTACCACGCCGATTTATCTTTCAATCGAGAAACAGATCAACATTCTGCTTGGTGAGCGTATAAAGCTCCTCGAGTTGAAGATCGACAATCCGCCCGAATACATGGTCGAGGAGATCGAGGGGAAAAAAACCGAGGAAACGGCTCCGGACAGACCGGCCCCCGCCAAAAAAAAGGCGGCCCCCGCCAAATCCCGGCCCAGAGCCGCAAAAAAGCGTGAAGCGGCCGATGATGTTGACGCCGACGATATACCGCTCATGACGCAGGACCTTATCGACCGGAAAATCGAAAGCATACAGAAAGTGTCCGACGACGTTCCGATACGGGAACTTTTGCGGCCCGACGACGACGATGAAAAAAAATCCGATGAGGCGGTAAAGCTTCTGGATATCGCGCTCGAGAAAGGGACGCTCGCCAGGGGCGAGGCCGACAGGGAGAAGCGCAAGGTCAAATTCTTCAAGGACAACTTTCCGGGCGGGGAATACTGAACCTTTCCCGCGCTATTTATTCCCGTCGATAAGCAGCTCTATGCGGTACTTTTCCAGGAAGTACGGCCCGCTCCCCGCGGCGGCCTCCTCCGGGGAGAGGTCAACGCACGCAACATCCCTCAGGAGCGTACTGGTCCCGTAGCCCTTTACCCGCAGTTCCTTCGCCTTTTCCCTCACGCTGTACAGTTCCTTCGATGTCATATACCCCGAAGAGATATTGTCCGGAAAATGTATGTCATAGAACGGCTCCTCGCCCATGCGGCGCGCCACGCCGGCCGCAAGCGCGTGGGAACTTTTATAGGCCGTCAGGTACATCTCCTCGATATTTTTCGTATCGTCAATTATGCTGAGCTTTCCCATCCTGTCCACCCTGAGG
>CAZEAH010000706.1:0-1634 GCA_964510075.1 uncultured Leptospirales bacterium
GATCCAGGGCGTCGATGGTCAGCTTGTTGGCCGCGGCCTCGGCGAAGTGGAAGGGGATGAACACGACGTTCGGTTTGGGCCTTTCCGTCACCATCGCTTTTATCCTGATCGATCCGCGCCGCGTAGAAACCGTTACGAACTCGCCGTCCTTAATCTTCATGCGTCTGGCGTCTCCGGGATTGATCTCGACGAAGCCCTCGGGCACGAGTTCGTGCAGAATCCTCGAATTGCGGCTCATCGTACCGGTGTGGAAATGCTCCAGCATGCGCCCGGTGGTGAGGATGACCGGGTACTCGGGATCGATTTCCTCGGCCGGTACCGTATACTCCACGGCGGTGAACAGGCCGAGCCCCCGGGTGAATTTCCCCTTGTGAAGAACGGGGGTTCCCGGATGGTCGGGCGCGGGACACGGCCAGTGTAGCGCCTCCTTCTCGATCCGCTCGTAGCTCATGCCGGCGTACGAGGGCGTAAGGCTCCGCATCTCGTCGTATATTTCACGTGACGACGCGTAATTCCACGGCACGCCCATGGTGTTCGCCATGCGCGTTATGATCCACCAGTCGTCCCGGCTCTCGCCGACGGGTTCCACCACCCTGTGCATGAGCTGTACGCGGCGTTCGGTGTTTGTGATGGTGCCCTCTTTCTCGAGAAACGCGGTCGCCGGGAACACGACGTCGGCGTATTGCGCCGTCTCCGTCAGTACGATGTCCTGCACCGCGAGGAAATCGACCTTTTCGAGCGCCTCGATAACATGGTGCTGATTGGGGTCGGAGATGACCGGGTTTTCTCCCATAATATAAAGACCCTTTATCTGTCCCTCGATGATCTTGTTGAGCGATTCGACGATGGTGAGGCCCGGCTTCGTCGAAAGCTCGAACGCCGTTTTCCAGGCGGTTGCGAACTTCGCCCTGTTGTCGTCGCTTGAGATGGGCTGATAGGCGGGGTACACCACGGGAAGCGCGCCCATGTCGCAGGCGCCCTGCACGTTGCTCTGGCCGCGGAGCGGGTTGACGCCGCCGCCGTGCACGCCGAGGTTGCCGAGCAGCATCTGGAGGTTCGCGCAGGCCTTCACGCCGTTCACGCCCGAGGCGAACTGCGTGACGCCCATGCTGTAATACATCGCCATGGGTTTCGCCGCCGCGAGAATGCGCGCCGCCCTGACGATGTCGTCGGGATTGGCGAGGCCGCAGATTTCGGCCACATGCCCGGGCGTGTATTTTTCCAGCGTCTTTTTGAGGTCTTCGAATCCCTCGGTGCGCTCTTTCACGAAGGCCTCATCGTAGAGACCTTCCTTTACGATGACGTGCGCGAAGCCGTTGAGGATCGCGATGTTGGTGCCGGGGTTGATGGGGAGATATACGTCCGCGTATCTGGCCAGCTCGATGCGGCGGGGGTCGGCGACGACGAGTTTTTTCCTGTTAAGGATGACTTCTCTCTTGATCATCGAGCCGGCTACCGGATGGTTTTCGGTCGTGTTTGAACCGATTATAAGGAAGGCCTCCGAAAGCGGGATGTCGCTGAAGGAATTGGTCATGGCGCCCGAACCGAAGACCGTCGCAAGGCCCGCAACCGTCGAGCTGTGACAGAGCCGCGCGCAGTGGTCGATATTGTTCGTTCCGATCACCGAGCGCATG
>CAZEAH010000707.1:0-1632 GCA_964510075.1 uncultured Leptospirales bacterium
CCGATACCCTGGCCGTCGGACGCACGTGATAGCCGATGATGATGGCGTTCGAGGCGGACGCGAGCATGACGTCCGATTCGTTGATGCCGCCGGTCCCCGCGTGGATCACCTTTACCCGCACCTCGCCGGTGGAAAGTTTTTCGAGGGCCTCCTTGAGCGCCTGCACCGAGCCGTCCACATCCGCTTTGATCACCACGCGGAGCTCCTGGACCTCTCCGTCACGTATCATCTCGTTGAGGTCCTCAAGAGTAACCTTTCGCACCTTCTTTGCGGTCTCAAGCCGCCTGAGGTCGATGCGCTTCTGCGATATCTGTTTGGAATATTTCTCCGATTCGACGACCTGAAACGGGTCGCCGGCCGAGGGCACGCCGGAAAGCCCGACGATCTCGACCGGCATCGAGGGCCCCGCCTCCTGCACGGGCTGGCCCTGATCATTGAACATGGCCCGAACCTTTCCGGAGTAAATACCGACAACAAAGGGATCGCCGACACGCAGTGTTCCGTTCTGAACCAGCGCCGTGGCGACCGGGCCCCGGCCCGGATCCAGGCGAGATTCGATCACCACGCCCCGGCCCAGAAGCGCCGGGTTTGCGTCGAGTTCGAGCATTTCGGCCTGTATAAGAATGAGGTCGAGGAGCTCCTCGATGTTCATCATCTGCTTCGCGCTGACCTCGGCGTAGAGGGTGGTCCCGCCCCACTCTTCCGGTGCCAGGTCGTAATTTGAAAGGTCCTGCTTTATGCGGGTCACGTTGGTTTCGGGAAGATCGATCTTGTTGATCGCTACGATTATCGGAACGTGCGCGGCCTTGGCATGGTTGATGGCCTCTACGGTCTGAGGCATGACGCCGTCGTTGGCGGCCACGACCAGAATAACGATGTCCGTAACGCTCGCTCCGCGGGCGCGCATGGTGGTGAACGCCTCGTGGCCCGGTGTATCGAGAAACGTTACATACTGATCGCGGACTTTCACCGTATAGGCGCCGATGTGCTGGGTTATACCGCCGAACTCCCCATCGACGACGTTTGTCTTGCGGATAGCGTCGAGAAGCTTCGTCTTCCCGTGGTCCACATGTCCCATTACCGTGACGATGGGCGGGCGTTTCCGGCGGTCCTCGGCGCGGTCTTCCTCTTCGTGCCGTATCACCGTCTCCTCGAAGAGGGACACCACGCGCACGCTCGTCCCGAATTCGGAGGCAAGGATTTCGGCGGTCTCAGCGTCGATGACCTGGTTTATGGTGGCCATCATGCCGAGCTTCATCAGCCTGGAAATCACCTCGCTTGCTTTGACGTTGAGCTTTTTTGCCAGGTCCCCGACCGAGATGCTTTCTGTTATATCGATGTTTTTGGGCGATACCGCAACACGCTCCTGCTCCTGAGATCCTCCGTGCGCACCGCCCCTCTTTTTCCTGGTGAAGATATTTTTTTCGAAAGTCTCCTTGCCCCTGTCTTTATAGGCTCTCTTCTTGCTGTCTTTCTCCTTTTCCTTCTCCTTGGCCTTCTTTCTCTTCTCTTTTTCCTTGGCCGAGATCGCTTCATCTTTCTTGTCGGGTGCTGCGCCCTCCCTCGGCGGCGGCGCTCCAGGACCCGGCCTGCGTTCGCCGAAGGGCCTCCCGTCTCTTGCGCCCGGGGCTC
>CAZEAH010000708.1:0-1627 GCA_964510075.1 uncultured Leptospirales bacterium
AACGACATGTTCATTGTTAATAGAAAAACTCCGGAAGCACCCGCCCCCGTTCGCGTACCCTGATAAGACTCACACATAGCAGTTCCAGAAATCCCCCTGCCGTATTTTCCGGATGATCGAATCTTTGTCCCTCGGTCCATCGAGTTCGATCCAGGCGCGTCCTATGCCGAGCCGTGTATGCGCATCGTCGGAGGCGATCTTTGGAAAACGGATCTCCGGTATCTCGTATTCCGGGTTCCTGAATCCCTTCGATGTTATTTCCACCGCGTCCAGAGGAAACATCCCCGCCACCGTCTCGACCCTGTCCAGGACCTGCTCCATGCTCAGATCGTACTCCCCGAGGTGATTGAGCACATACAGCTCGTCCTCTTCACCGTATATGCGGTTGACATGCACATACCCTTTTACGAACACCGTAAGCTCGATCCCCTCGAACAAGATCAGCCCCGAACGCACTCCACGATACACGCCAGAGCTCTTCGGCTTGAGAAGATAATCGTGATCGGTAAAAGCGATAAAGTCATACCCCTTCTCCTCGTACGCGTCCGCCACCTGCTGGGGGCTCAGCTTCCCGTCCGAACACGTGGTGTGGGTATGAAGGCACCCCTTCATGAGCACCGGCGCCAGCCCGTCCCCGCACCGCCGCAAAGCGTCCGGCAAAAGCCGGGAGCATGATAATATAAATTTAATTGGACGGCCAACCAATATATTGATAAAAAAAATAGCACTTTGACCATATATCCAGTATTTTGATTTATCGTCCAATCAGCATTTACCATTTATATCGCTCACACTATATGTCAACAAATTAATCTATTTTTTACGAAAAAAATCCTTCCTTTTCATGCTTTACTTTCCCTCCACTCGCGGATATATTATTATACAGACACCATACCGGGGCTTAACGCGAACCGTGTGCATGCCGTAACCCGGGAAATGACGCTGCCGTGTCGGCACGTACAGGGGTGTGAGGTTTATTTCATAGACCCTTTTTGATGGGCGGATACGGCCGTCCCTGGAGACCGCGACACGCTATCTCTGATACTCTTTTAAGCCACACAACGAACACATGGGATGTGACGCGCTTCCCCTCTGAGTGAACGGTCCCATCTTCCCGGTCACGTATCGATGAACCGGCAAAAGCCGTTTGCCGTAATAAAACAGGAAAAATGGAGGCATCAATGAAAATAAGCACACTTCTCCCGAGAAGAGATTTCCTCAAACGCACCCTCGCCGCCGCGGCGGGAATCCTCACAGGCGGAATCCTCGCAACCCTGGAGCAAAAGGTTTCCGCGCAGAGCAGACCCGACGGGTCGATCGTCGCCGTAATCACGGGAAAGAGTCTCCGGCGGGAATCCGTCTTTTCGATGGTCGATGCGGGATTCCGGCAGATGGGCGGCATCGAGCGCTTCATAAAAAAAGGCATGAGGGTCGTCATCAAGCCCAATATCGGCTGGAACTCCGTACCGGAAATGGCCCATAACACCAATCCGGACCTTGTGGAGGCGGTCGCGCGGCTGTGCATCAGGAGCGGCGCAAAGGTCACGATATTCGACCGGAGCGTCAACTCCGCGCGCATGACCTACCGGCGTAGCGGCATCCAGGAGGCCGCCCGGAACGCGGGGGC
>CAZEAH010000709.1:0-1606 GCA_964510075.1 uncultured Leptospirales bacterium
GCGGTGTACGCGTACTTCGCTTCCGTCGGTGACGTATTCTTCGACGGGTGACAGGGGCGCACGGGAGGAACGGCGCAGGGCGAGCACGCGCGGCGGGCCGTCTTCGGGGATACTCTCGTTCCCGGCCGCACACTCACCGCATCCGTCGTCGGTGCACGGCTTGGCGATCGTATCGGGCCCCGGCCCGCGCACATCCGCGACGGAGCCGGCTGCGCGGACACGGGCGGATCCGGCAAAGAATTCCTCTTCGGCCGAAAGCACCGCGCCGATCGCGGCGAAGAAATGCCCCCTCTCGTGGAACAGCGGCCGTCGTACCGCGCGGCGCACCCATTCGCGCGCCTGAGAATTGAGGAAGAGGCCTCCGCAGAAGAGCACCGGGTATGCCGGAACATCACCCCTGAACACCGTTGCCAGCATGGTGGTCACCACGCCCCGACACAGTCCGGACCACAGATCCTCGCGCGTGTATCCCTCCTGCTGTCGGTGGATGAGATCGGACTTGGCGAAGACGGCGCAGCGGGTGGCGATCGAGGGCGGTTCCTCCAGTGCGCCCAGGCGCGCGAGGTCCGCGTATTCGAACCCCATGCGCCGCATCTGCTCGTCGAGGAAGGAGCCGGTGCCGGCAGCGCAGAGGCTGTTTTCGCGGTAGGCGCGAAAGCGCATGCGCCCGTCGAGCTCGATACAGCGGATCGATCCGGCGCCGACGTTTACGATATGCGCGCACTCGATCCCGGCATGGCGCACGGCCGCGATTGTGGCCGCGATCTCGTCCACGATTCCCGCGCGTTCATGATCGAATTATTGCTCCGCGAACGGACCGGTGGCGACGATCCGCGGGCGCGGCCCTCCGTTACCGTCGTCCAACGGTTTCCCAAGCGCCGCCGCGAGGGCGTGCCGAGGGTTGCCGTGGTGCTCGACGAACCACGTGCCGTCACTCTCACCGGCCCCTTCAATCGGACCGAGCTCATCCTGCCGCACGATCTTTAAAAACTTACTACCCGCGTCGACGCCGTATATCATTGAAACCTCGCGAAGGCCGGCCGGGGAATGGCCGCTATAATTCGTACATATTTTTTTGAAGTGTATTTTTTCGGACAAATTTGTCAATAGTATTTCATAATTAATTTCGAGCTTGATACAGGCCCGAGATGAGACTATCCTTCCGCCGAGGGGAAAACGGCGGAATCATGAACACGGCACGAAAAATTTCCGGCAGGCATTCCCGCGCCGACTATCTGCGCCGGGATGACACTCGCCGCTTCGAGCTCGTCGAGGGCGTGACATAGGACAGTACACCCGCGCCCTCCCGAAAGCACCGGGAAATTTCCATAAAGCTTTCTGTCATCATCGCCGGACACGTGCATGGCCGACGCTGCAGTTTTTTCGTCGCTCCCTCCGACGTGCGCCTGCCCGACGGAAACGAGCGCTATGAGGACATTGCCACGGCGGTACAGCCGGATATGGTGGTTGTGCGCAATCCCCGGAAGCTCCTGAATGCGGCTTGAAGGCAAGGTGGCGGTCATCACCGGCGGCGGCGCGGGCATCGGCGCCGCGACCGCGCAACTCTTCGTGCGCGAAGGCGCCTCGGTGTTCCTCGTCGACCAGG
>CAZEAH010000710.1:0-1606 GCA_964510075.1 uncultured Leptospirales bacterium
GGGGAGCACCATCCCCAGTATGACCTCGTTCACGCTCTCCTTGGCGATGCCGGCGCGTCGCACCGCCTCGGCGATGACGATCGCGCCGAGCCTGGTCGCCCCGATGTTCGACAGCGAACCGTTGAATGAACCGAGCGCCGTACGGCACGCGCTGACTATGACCACTTCTTTCATGACGGACTCTCCTTTTTGATTAAAGCCGGACCGGCGAATACCGGCATACGGCGATACACCGCGTTTCCCGGTTGTGCGACGACCGCCTCACGCTCACACCTTGACCGCGGATCCTTACTTCGGTGCCATGCGGAGCGCGCCGTCGAGCCTGATGGTTTCGCCGTTGAGCATGCTGTTTTCGATGACATGCGCCACCATGGCGGCGAACTCGTCGGGCCGCCCCAGGCGGCGCGGGAACGGAACGCTTGCCCCCAGCGACGCGCGGACCTCGTCGGAGAACGAGGCCATCATGGGGGTGTCGAATATGCCGGGGGCGATTGTGACACATCGTATGCCGGAATCGGAAAGATCGCGCGCCACCGGAAGCGTAAGCCCCACGACCCCGGCCTTGGAGGCGGCGTACGCGGCCTGGCCGATCTGACCGTCGAAGGCGGCCACCGACGCGGTGTTGACGATCACGCCCCGCTCGCCGCCTTCGTCGGGCCGGTTGCCGAGCATCCTCGCCGCGGCGAGCCGTATGACGTTGAAAGTGCCGACAAGGTTCACCCGGATGATCCTCTCGAAAAGCGCGAGGTCCATGGGCCCCTTTTTGCCGACGGTGCGGGAAGGCGACGATATCCCCGCGGAGTTTACCGCGACATTCACCGCTCCGAATTTTGCCACAGCCTGTTCGATGGCGCCCGCAACATCGGCCTCGCTCGCCACGTCGGCGCGGCAGTAGACTGCGCTCCCGCCGAGCTCCTTCTCCAGGCGCGCTCCCGCCTCGTCGGAAATGTCCAGTATGGCGGCTTTGCCTCCCCGCCGCACTATGTCCCGCACGACGGCCTCGCCGAGCCCCGAGGCTCCCCCCGTTACGAGCGCGATCACTCCATCACTTTTCATATCACTCTCCTTTCCCCGAAGCGTAAACGCACACCCGCCGCGATGATACGACATCCGCCTTTCGCAGATGCGCGCCACAGAGCGTATGCCGATAAACGGCGGACAAAAATCATTTCGCAGGAATTCAAGAACACAAGCGTTTTTTTGTCAACATACTTGTCCGGTTGCCGCCCGAAATTATCCGGCGGGGAAGTGTCCGGACGGGTTATGTCGCGTCCGCCGCCTGACGGCGAGCCGAAGAAGGACCGGCGTATACCGGGGTTTTCAGCTTTGCTTCCCGACAAACAGAATAGAGACGTACACGGCGATGACGAGCAGACAGACGATCCAGACGACAAGCTCCACGATGTTGAAACCGAAGAACGGGTAGCCCGCGAGCAGCCGTATCGAATAAAAACCGGCGATACAGAGAATGATCGATTTCGCAACACCGTCCAGGACGGCGCGCCGTGCGATAACGACGGACATTGCCGAAAAATACAGGAGAATATAGATCATTACGATGTTGGAGACCTGCATGACCGCGGCGTTGTCCTTGTAGGCGGACAGC
>CAZEAH010000711.1:0-1599 GCA_964510075.1 uncultured Leptospirales bacterium
CGCGTCCTGGTACGGACCGGCCCGCGCCGAGCGTATAGCGGAGCTTCTCGACGGTGTGCGCGCGGCGACGCGCGAGCACTCGCTCCGCATGCAGACGGACGTGCTCTCGCCGACCGCCCGGTCCCTCCAGAAGATGCTGCGCCCCGGAGAACGCCTGCGTTCGGACATCGACGCGAAAATCGCCTCGTGGAGCGACCGGCGCATGGCCGAACGCGCGCGCGAGGCCCTGGCATTGCTCGACCCTTCGCGTTTCGACGCGGTGCTTTCGGCCGACTCGGTCCCCGCCGCGGTGTACGGCCTGTTTTTGCACTGTTTTACGCGAAATACCTTTCTCGACGAGCTGGGGCCCGATGACGGCCCCGACTGGCAGGCCTTCCTGGACGCCAACATAAGCTCCTATTCGGCCATGGAAGACCATCTGCTGTACCGCGCCGATTCGCCCTTCTTCGACGACAGCGGTACGGCGGAAAAGGAGGACAAGGCCGCAGTGATCGCCCGGTCGCTCGCCGACGCCATTCAGCTCGCCGAGGAGGGAATGGGGAAAAACCGCGCGCGCTGGGGATGGGGCAAACTCCATACCTACGCCTGGCGCCACGACGCCGCCCGAAAAGCGCGCTTCCTCGCCCCCCTGCTCGACCGCGGCCCCTTCCCGGCGCCCGGCGACACCTCGACCCTCAACGTGGCCGGGCTGGCGCACGGCGGGAGCTTTGACACGCTCTGGATACCGGCCATGCGCATGGTGGTGGACTTCGGCCTCGACGAGCCGGCGCTGCTCGTCATGACCCCCGGCCAGTCGGGAGACCCTTCGAGCCCGCACTACGACGACATGATTGATTATTTCCTTACGGGGAGAAGCAAACCGCTTCCTTTCATAAAGGAGAACATCGAGCGTCAGTACAACCGGGTGCTGAGGCTCCATCCCCCGCGCTGATGGATCAACCGCCCTCGGCGAGATGTTTCAGGATGAGCCCGTAAAAACCCGAGGCCGCCGAATCGTAACGCCATCCCAGCTGGACGCCGCAGCCCCTGCAGTGGGCATACCGCCACGAGAAGCCCCTGAACCAGGTATGAGCGCCGGTAGGTTCTCCCGACGCGAAACAGCCCTCGGCGCTCGAAAAACAGCATATACGGAAGAGAACGCCGTCGGGATTTACGAACTCGTGAACGCTCGCGCCGTCGACTTCGATTATATCGCGCGGCGACGCGACGGTGCGGCCGCAGAACACGCAGACGAAACGCCGGTCGCGCGATTCGCCGGCGGCCGGCCCGTCTTCGACGCGATCCCCGGGAAGAAGGCCGTCCGCGCCGGGCCTCTTGGCGCGGACGGGCGCGATCTGTTCCGCGCGCCGGTTATCTTCCCGCACGGGCGCTGGGGACCCCGGGCCGATCATTCCGGTCCTCGTCTGCGTATAACGGAATTTCGCGCGGGCATATCCATCACCTCAGGTAAAAACACGGGCCCGGAAACGCGCGATCCCCGGGCCCGGCACATTCCAGAATACTCGGCGACGCCGCGTCAATTCGTCTTCGGGGCGAGAAAATCGCTCGAGACCGAGAAGCCCACCAGGCCCGCCTTCGGTTTGGCGCCTCGCCCGGTGG
>CAZEAH010000712.1:0-1598 GCA_964510075.1 uncultured Leptospirales bacterium
GAGCGCATGGACCTTAAAGAAGCGCTCGCCGACGCAATCCGCGAATTCGGCGCGAAGGCGGGCGCGATCACGACGGACCTCCCGGACGGGCCGCTTGTCGTCAACGCCGACCGCGAGCGGGTGCTTATCGTGCTGCGCAACATTATCGGGAACGCCCTGAAGTACTCACCCGCCGGCGCGGCCGTCGATGTCCAGGCGCGGACCGTTGACGACGGCGTGCGTATAACGGTCAGCGATCGAGGGAGCGGCATCCCGGAGGAGGAGCTTTCGCGCGTGTTCGAGCCCTTCTACAGGGTGGACCGCTCGCGCTCGCGCGAGACCGGCGGCTACGGGCTGGGACTGCACATCTGCGCGCGGATCATGGAGGCCCACGGCGGACGTATCGTTGTGCGCAACCGCAAGGTCGGCGGCGCGGAGGTGGTACTGGAGTTTGTTTCATGACGCTTCCCCGGGCCGGCGAGCCCTGAACGGCGACCTCACCCCCCGGCCCCCTCTCCCATTAAGTTTGGAAGAAAGGAGAGGGGGAGAATGCGACAGGCATGCTGTTGATATGCGCAATACATGCTGTCATGCGTGAATGCATTCTACAACGCGTCACACCCCGTACCCGCCCTCAAGGAGCTCCGCCAGCCGCGCGGTGAAGCGCGTCGCGGGGGCGCCGTCGACGACGTCGTGGTCGAAGAGTATCGTCATTTTAAGGTAGTCGCGAACGGCCGGACCGCCCTTCGCGATGCCGCTCTTCCGCGTAATGGAGCCAAGCGCGAAGCAGACCGGGTGGATGGTGGTGGGCACGATCCAGCCGTCCGCGGCTCCCATCATGCCGACCGAGGTGAGTACGGCGGTGCCCATCATGCGCTGTACCCGGAAGGGATTGCGGAGCAGGAGCCTCCAGACAAGCAGGCGCAGGAAGCCGGGCAGCAGCGCGTACAGGCGCACGGGGCCGCTCTCCCGCCGTTCTCCGATGACGAGTGCGCCCTCGCCTTCGGCAGTTGCCTTTTTCGCGCGCTCTATCTCGTCGTAAATCCCGCTGATACTCTTTTTGTCTGCCGAGCGGATGACCAGCGGCAGGGGTACGGGTACGCCGTCGACCTCCTTTTCGACAAGAAGCGAGAGGTCGACCTCGTCGAAGAGCACCAGCTTCGCCCTTCCCTTCCGGAGCGCGTGCACCTGTTTGTGCTCGGCAAGCGCCCGGCCGATGCAGACGATGATCCACGAGGTAAAGGAGAGCTTCGCGCCGGGTGCGCGCTTTATTCCCCGTATCCTCTGTCGCGCTTTCGTTACATCGATCTCGAGGAGGGCCTGCACATAGTGTTTGCGCGCGGCGAGACGGCCGATGTCGATGGTGAACTGCCGGCTCGCGGGGAAGGCGTAGAGGGTGTGGTCTTGCCGTTTCACGCGCCTGCGCGTCCGCACGTCGGTTCCGTCTGCTCCGTCCGCATCATTTTTTATTTTCCCGCAGTATCAACCTCGCCGCGCGCCACGCGCCTTCCATCACGTTATTGATGCCCGCGCCGCTCTCGCTCTGCGAACCGATAAACCAGAACCCGGCGATCGGCGTTCGAAACGGGGCCGCCTTTTTATTCATAACGGGCGCGCAC
>CAZEAH010000713.1:0-1598 GCA_964510075.1 uncultured Leptospirales bacterium
CGAAGACTTGAAAGAGGAAGGGCTTATCGTGGAACACGAGGAGGGGCTCCGCATTGCCCCCGGCGGGATGCATTTCTGCCGCAGCCGCTGGGATTGAGATGAAGCGCGTACGAACGACCATCCCATCACTTGCCGTGATCAGTATGGCCGTGATCATTATGGCCGTATTCCTTATCGCCGTCATCGCGCCTGCGGCCGACCATCCCGCTTTTCGCCTGCTCCCGCTGGACTGCACCCCCTGCCGCTCCGCTCTCGAACCCTCCGGTATCGCCCTGCTAAATGGGTCGCACGTCATCGTAAGCGACAACGACGACCCGACGCTCTATCGACTGGACATACAGGATAGAGGCGCGAACGCACGGCCATTCGCGGGAATCAGCCTTCCGCCCGGTGTGCTCCGTCTCAAACGACATCCGTTCGATCTGGAGGGAGTGGCCGCGCACGGAAGTTTTCTCTACGCGGTCGACGAACGGGACCGCCAGGTGTTCCGCGTCGACGAGCGCGGAAACGCCGACCTTGTACGGCACGACATACCCCGCTACAACGAAGTACACCGTATCCGGTTTTCACGCGAGGCGAACGCGGCCTTCGAGGGGATCGCGATTGATTCCGGCCGGCGGCGTTTCTATATCGCCAATGAGCGCGACGACGCGATCATTTACACCCTGGAGCCCTCGGCCGACGGCCTGACACTGCGGACCACCGGCCATATTTCGATGAGCGGGCTTACCGGCGACGGCCGCTTCGACATCTCCGACCTGTTTTTCGACGGCGGCATGCTGTACGTTCTGTACCGCAGGGCGGGCCGGATTGTCAAAATCGATCCCGACGAGAACCGTATGGTCGGGACCTTCGACGCGGCCTTCGCGGTTTCGGGCCACTACCATTCACCGAAGGGATACGGCTTCGCTGAGGGATTGTACATGACCCGCGGCGAGATATTCCTTCTGCTGGACGGCGGCGGCACATCAATGACGTCCGGACGAGGCGGGAGAAACGGCGCGCTGGTCGTGCTCGGCAGGCCTGCCGGATTCTGAGGCAGTACACGGACGACCCTTACGGGGTCTCTCCTCCGCGGGTTAAAATCATTGACATATCGCGGTCCCGGTATTTCTGATATTTCTTCGGCCATTCGGTGAGAACAATGACGATCACGGTTCAGGCGCACGGAATTTCAAAATCCTTCGGACGCTCAAGAGTATTCCAAAATATTTCCTTTTCGGTCGCGACCGGCGGCTCGATCGCGTTCACCGGGCCGAATGGTTCCGGCAAATCAACGCTGTGCGACATCGTCGCGGGAATACGGCGCCCGAGCGGAGGCGGGATCGAGTACGCGCTGGACGGCGAATCCCTCGGGGGCGGATCCCTCTCGCGCGTTACGGGAATGGCCGGCCCGCGCGTCAATCCGTACGACGAGCTTACGGGTATGGAAAATGTCCATTTCGCAGCGCGCGCCCGCGGTGTCGACGCGCGCGCGGCGGAACCCCTTTTCGAATTCTTCGGCCTCGCCCGGCACCGCGACAAGCCCCTTCGCCATTACTCCTCCGGCATGCGCCAGCGCCTCAAACTCATCCTCGCCGTGCTGCACGATCCAGCCC
>CAZEAH010000714.1:0-1597 GCA_964510075.1 uncultured Leptospirales bacterium
GCGCGTCGCGCCGCGGCACCTCGATGACGAAAAGGTGGTAGACGTGGCGCGCGTAGGGCTGCTCCCCGGGCAGGCGCGCGTCCGGCATGTCGGCAAGGCGCAGCGCGTACTCGGACGCGAGGGCGTTCCCGGACGCGTCCTCGGCGGATGATGAAATCCTGAAACGGTAGTGAACGCCGTAGTCCATGGCGGCCGTAAGCGCGTACACCATGCGGCTGTCCGGCAGGCCGGAGGGGCCCGTGTCCCATACGAAGCGTCCCGCCACGTGCGGCGTGATGCTGAAGGCCGATTCGGTCTTCGGTACGTCCATCGATTTCGAAAAATCGACGGTGATGTTTCGATCGACCGGGACGTTCTGCTCGCCGCCCTCCACGAAGGCCGGGTCCGAGGCGAGCACCACGGGAGGGACGAAATCGCTCCCCACGTAAAAATCCGAAAGGAAATCGTACTCCATCCCGTTCCCCTTCGTATCGCGCACGGAGCGCGGGATCTCGATGGTGTACCTCTCCGCGTGCGTGAGTGCGCGCCCAGGCCGAAATATGAAGCGGCTTCCGGAGAGCCATTCGAAGTCGCCCTCTATTTTCGACGAGCTGTCCGCCAGCACAAAGGATTTCTCCACGCCGCCCCTCTCCACGTCCGTGTTGAACGCGATCTCCACAGCGGCGTCGTCGGATACGCCAAAGGCGTGGTTCGCCGGGGAGGAATATACCACCTCGAGCGTCTCGAAACCGGAGCAGGCGCACAGGAAGGCGCAAAGAGACAGGATGAATACCGCTACGGGAGGAGTCCTTTTCATGAATCGAAACCTCCTTCCGCCGATCCGCGCGCAGGATTGGAAAGCAGAACGTCATACGCCTGGACGCCGAGAAGCGCGATGGTAAGGATAAAAACAAGCCACAGCGCGCCCGTACCGGAAAAGCTCAGGATGAACAGGGAAAGCGCGAGCGCGAAGGAGGCGATCGGCGCGGCGGCCTCCCGGTGAACAAGGCTTTGAAAGCCGTGCGCGCTGAAATCGCGGCGATGGATCGTGAGGACGACAAACAGGAGCGCCAGGAAGAGGAAAGCCTTGGGTCTGGTCTTGATGTTGACGCCCGAGAGGAAGATCAGCGCGAGCAGGGTATACGCGCGCGCGGCGGTGAGCTTCATGGCGTATAACCGTGCAAACTGGATCAGTACGACGCAGGCCAGCGCGATGCTGAGAAGATTGTAGAGCCTGAAATTAAGAAAAACAGTTTCATTGGCGGCGTACAGTATGAACGCGGCGCACACCGCGACCGGCGCCGCTAGGCCGTTGTCGTGTTTCATTGGAGCCTCCTTTCGCGTTTTACGCGACCGGTATGGTTTTTCCCCGCGCGCGGGGCGTATATCAGACGGCATACGACCGGCACCACGACGAGCGTAAGCGCGGTCGCGAAGATGAGCCCGCTTATGACCGTAAGCGCGAGCGGCCTCCAGAGGCCCGAGCCCTCCCCGACGTTGACGAGGGCCGGGAAGAGCCCCATGACCGTGGTGAGCGCCGTGCTGACGACCGGCCTGAAGCGTGAAGCGGCGCGCTCCTTTATGTGCGCGACGAGCGAGCCCCCGCCGCCGCGGAGCG
>CAZEAH010000715.1:0-1586 GCA_964510075.1 uncultured Leptospirales bacterium
CTCCCTGGCCTTTGCCGAAGAGCCCGGCGCGGCAGTAAAGGAATCGGAGCCGAGGCCGTGCGCGCCCTCCACGTTCGAATGGGGCGCGGGGCTGTTGTCGCTTCGCATGAACCACTACCGCGGCTCGGACCAGTATAAAAACCACTTCATCCCCTCGCCGTATTTCAAATACAGGAGCGAAAACCTCGAGGCCGAAACCTCGTATGTGCGGGGGACGCTGTTTAAGAACGATTACCTCATCCTCAAGCTGAGCTTCATGATCGGACTGTCGGTGGAAAGCGATGAGAACCGGGCGTGCGAGGGCATGCCCGACCTGGGGTACATGTTCGAGACCGGGCCCATGCTCATCGTGAAGCTCTGGGAGTCGGCGGGCCGCGCTCATCTGCTCACCTTCGAGTCGCCCGTGCGTTATGTCTTCGCGACCGACTTCACCGGGGTGGAGCCCGTGGGCGTGCTGGGTCTTCCCTATCTCAATCTCACGAGCCTCCCCCGAGCGTATACGCTCGGCTGGAAGAGTGAATTTTCTGTCGCGCTCATGATCGGAAGCCGCGGCTATCACGACTATTTCTACTCGGTCCCGGCGAGGTACGCGCGGCCCGAGAGGCCGGAGTACCATGCGCGCGGCGGATACTCGGGAGTGCAGTTCGCCTGGATACTCGAGCGCAGGTTCGGGCCCGTCCAGCTCATCCCCATCCTCCGCTGGGACTATCTCAAATACGCGGCCTTCGAGCAGAGCCCGCTGGTGCGGACAAAGCACTACTTCGCCGTCGGGCTGGGGAGCTTCTACCTGTTCTGAACCGCCGGATTTTTTTATTTGCTCGATCCCGGGATTCAGGTACACTGTACCGCGATCGGCATGCACTCTCGTCAATCGGGGCGGTACATGAAAAGCAATCCTGAAACGGCTCTGGCGTTTACCCGCACGCTGTCATTCCGGGTGCTGGTGATTATTCTTGTGGTGCTTGCAATCGGAATCGGCGCCACCATCGTCTATTATCTCCGTTCGCAGAACGGCACGATCATAGAATCGCGTGAAGAGGCCATCCGCGAGGAGAGCGAGGTGCTCTACATGGCCATCCGCAACAACATGCTCGCCGGGGAGGCCCCCATCGCGGTGGAGCTTTTTCAGTCGATACGGAGGGCCGATTTCGTTGCCGACATCCAGTTGTACCGGGCGGACGGCAGACTCGCGTTTTCGGACAACGATACGCTCGCCGTGGTGAACGGCATTCTCGGCAGGTCGGTATTCACGCCGAAAACGACGTTCGTGTCCGGGCCGCCGATCGAGAACGACGACTTTAGAAAATCCGTCGACGGTGTCGACGACGTCTTCGTCCGTGAGATCGGGACTGCGGCTAAAAATCTCGTCATCTACAAACCCCTGGTGAACCAGCCCCGGTGTTCCGGCTGCCACGGGATCGACCATGTCGTCAGAGGGATACTCAGGATCTCCTCGCCGGTGGACAGGGCCTATGCAATGGCCCGGCGCAATGCCTGGATATGGGCGGGCATCTACGGCCTGGTCGTGGCGGTGCTTACCGTCATCATCATCGTTTTTATGAAAAAGATCGTCATCGAGCGGATAC
>CAZEAH010000716.1:0-1585 GCA_964510075.1 uncultured Leptospirales bacterium
AAGGGTTACGATTTCTGATATTGCTAAAAGTTTTAATTTTTAGAGGTTCCCTGAAAATATCGGGGAGCTTCCCGCCGTAATGGAATGGGGAGCGAGACTCGGCATCCGTTTCGCCATCATCACCCAGCTGCTGCCCTACGAGCCGTCCATGGCCTCCCAATCCGCCTACGACACGAGCACAGACGCCGCGCTCGCGTTTTACGAAAAATGGCGGCGGCGGGCGCGAACGGAAGGGATCGATATGTCCCGTTATTTCGACGTGTTCATGAAATTTATCCGCAGCGACGAGGAAGAGCGGATCGTTCGGCACGTGGACGCGATGGTGGCCGAGGCCGCGGCCCACGGGATAGCCCTGAATCTCAACGCGCTCCTCGGGCGAGACGAGGCCATGCTCGAGGCGGTCGGAAAGGCGCTTGCCGCGGCCGAACGCATCGCCCGCGAGAACGGGATCGAGCTCACCCTGCCCGGAACGGTCCCCAGGAGCGAGCGGCGCTGCGACTTCGTCGAGGAGGGCTCGGCCTTCGTCTCGTGGGACGGGAAAGTCCATCCCTGTCATTTTCTGTGGCACCGCTTCCAGTGCTATCTGGGCGGTGTGGCGAACAATGTCAAACCGAAGGTCTTCGGAGACCTGGAACGCGACGGCATACTCGCAATCTGGAACTCGGAGGAGTTCAGGGCATTCCGCCAAAACGTCATCCGGTATAATTTCCCCTTCTGCTACGACTGCAGCCTCGCGCTCTGCGACCTGGCGCAAGACGAGGAGTCCGAGCAGGACTGCTTCATCACGAGCGTGCCCTGCGCCTCATGCCTCTGGTGTACGGGCCTGTTCCACTGCCTGAGGTAAAGCCCCCCTTCGCGGCACACGCAGCGGACTTTTCGATAGATCGTTGACATTTCGCCCGGAGTATAGGCTACGTAACGAACAGGGCCCGCGCTGGGCGAGGCGCGCGGAAGGGCTTACCCGACACAGGAGGGAACCATGGCGACACCAGGCACAACCGCGGCGCGGCGCGCATCCGTTGTTCGAAAGACGAAGAACGGCGAAGGATATCCCTTTACCGGCTTCATCGAACCCACGGAACGCATACTCGGCATCAGAAAGAATCTCTTCGAAACCCCGTACTCTATCTGCCTCGAGCGCCCCTCGCTTTTCGACAGGTTTTGGAAATCCCCCGAGGGCCGGCGAGCGAAGCGGGAACATCCCTTCGTACGGCGCGCTCTCGCGCTCGAGTACGTCTTCTCTCACCGGAAGCCGCGGATTTACGACGGCGAGCTCATCATCGGAAACATGACGTCGAAGCGCATCGCGTCCAACTACTACCACGAGGGCGGATCGGTCAACATACTCGAAGACCTTTTCAGGATGCGGCGACGCGCCATACCGCTGCATCTGTCCGCGCGGGAAAAGCTCCGCCTCGTCCGGCTCGGACTCAAGTATGTGCTTACAAGCGTCGCCGGAAGGGCGTTCATACTCACCGGCAGGTTTTCGGACTTCATCGATTTCTTTCTGGCGAAACGCTATTTCATCACCGAGGAGGCGGGGGTCGCGCACCAGTGCGTGGATTACATGACCGCCGTTCACGAC
>CAZEAH010000717.1:0-1583 GCA_964510075.1 uncultured Leptospirales bacterium
TACGTACAGCCTCCCAGTGTATTCCGCCATGAGCGCCGTGCCCGCCTGCCCTACAAGTCTCCAGCCGAACGGCAGTGCAAGTGCCGATGCGGAGCCGTCAGGGAGCGCATGGATCGTATCATCTTTCTCGTAGAAGATACCGGCGGGAAAGAGCGCAATATCCGAGATGTTCCCGAGGCGTGCTATCTCACGTGAAGTGCGTCCGTCCTGAGAGAACTCCGTCACCGCCCATGAGCCCGACGGGCCGGTGACGCACCGGATGCCCCGGCCGGTCACGGTTACCCTTGGGGAGGCAACGGCCCTGTTCGCCAGGATGAGCGACGGCGGTGACGTGGAGATGATGCTCATGGCATAGCGGCCGGCGATACCGGTAATGACGATGGCCCGGCCAGGCAGGGGAACGAGTACCGCCCGATAGAAATCTCCCCGGAAGGGCGGCAGGAATTTTTCGCCCGGCAGATAGGGAACCGCCGCGTCGCTCGAAAACGAATAGCGGAAGAGAGAAGTACCCGCCAGAAAGAGGACCGAATCGCTATCGAGCCTGCAGGCGGCGCGAACGGGGCCTTCGGCGCACGGGACCGTCGTGATTGAATTCCGCCCCGTATACAGCGCCAGACCTCCGGCTACCGCGACCGCCAGCGTTCGTTCCGATGGATCGGCCGAGAGGAGGACCGCCTCCTCCCCGGTTTCGATCGTTCTGCTGAACGGATAGACCACCGAGTATCTATTTCCCTTTCGGAAAACAAGCGCGTTGCCCGACTCGACGGGATGCGGCGAACCGAACGATTCAATTCCTGCAATCGAGATGACGGCGTCTCCAATGTCGGCAATTGCGGCCGCCGAGGGGGCGTCCCTGTAGCGCGAAAGCGCTTTTTCGAGGGCCTTTCGGCCGTCTCCGGCGCAGGAAGCCGCTAAAACGCATGAGAACGCGCTGATGAGTACCGCGGGAATGAGGTGTTTCATCGATTATACCCTTATGACTTGGAGCGTTTCATCATCACACGTTCCACCGCTTTGTTGAGAAAGGTCGCATCCATAAGCTCCACCATCATGGAGGCCGCAGCGTTTTTTGCGCGGATGCTGAACTTGGCCGTGGTCAGATAGATTCCGCTTTTGCAGTTTTCCGCGTTCATGCGCTGATAGAAATCGTTGATCTGCGCCTCGGTGATGTCCCGTGTCGTCCTGTTGAAATAGATCGCCAGCGGAGGCTCGTTGATGCGCTTGATGTTGAAGGCCTTGTAGAAATACTCGTTTGCGCTCACCTGGCTTTTCGAGATGATGTTGTAGTTGAGCCGTGCGATAACTTCGGTGATGAGCGGCTGAAGCTCTTCGAGGGAGGCGGTGAAGAGCACCCGCTGGTTCTCGTTGTCGAGTATGCCCCGGTAATCCTCCAGTTTGGTCTTCGTGCTTCTGTAGGACGAGTTGACTTCGTAAATTTTCTGCCAGTGATAGACGGCTTCGGTGATCTTGTTCGCCCTTTCGTAACACTCGGCAAGCAGGTAGCGATAGGCGAGTGAATCATCGTCCTTGCCGCTGAGGCCCGCGAGTCCCTCCTCGAGTTTCTCGATGGCTTCGTCGTACAT
>CAZEAH010000718.1:0-1572 GCA_964510075.1 uncultured Leptospirales bacterium
GGCCGGAGGTCCCCGGTGATCGCCCCGGTCGCGTACGCGCTCATCGCCACCTTCGGCTTCGCGATACTCTTCAACATCCGCGGTCCGAACGCGCTCCTTGCCGCGCTCGGCGGCGCGGCCGGATGGGGGACGTATCTGCTTTCCATGTCGCTTTCGGGCGGCCCGGTGTTCTCGTTTTTTATCGCATCGATCGCGGTGGGAAGCTACGCCGAGCTTGCGGCGCGGCTGCGGCGGGCCCCGGCGACCACCTTCGCAATCTGCGCGGTCATACCGCTCGTGCCGGGCGGCGGGATGTATTATACGATGTTCGAATCGATTCAGGGTAATACGGCCCGTTCGCTCGAGCTGGGGATGGAGACCCTCATCACCGCCGGCGCCATCCCCACGGGCCTGGTGCTGGTTTCGTCGGTCACCAACCTGATCGTCCACCTCGCCGCGAAGAACCGCCGCCGCGCCGCGCGCTGATCAGAGCGCCCTCACCGCGCGCTCGAGGCGGTCGAGTCCTTCGGCAAGCATTGCACGCGGGCAGGCCATGTTGACGCGCGCGAAACCCTCTCCTCCCTGCCCGAAGATATGCCCCTCGCCCAGCGCGACGGCCGCCCTCCGGCGCAGAAAATCCCTGAGGGCCCGCGAGTCCATGCCAAGTCCGCGGAAGTCGAGCCATGCAAGATAGGTCGCCTCCGGTTCGATGAGCCGCACCCCCGGCAGTCTGTCCGCGATGTATTCCGCGAGAAAGCGCAGGTTCCCTTCAATGTAGCCGATCAGAGCGTCGAGCCAGTCCCCCCCGTGCTCGTAGGCCGCCTCCAGCGCCGCCGCGCCGAAGGCGTTCGCCGAGAAGAAGCCGCATTCCTCCTGCGCGGCGACATACTCCGCGCGCAGCTTCGCGTCGGGGATGATGAGGTTCGCCGTCTGGAGGCCCGCGAGATTGAAGGTCTTGCTGGGCGCGGTGCAGACCACGCAGCGCCCCGCGAAGGCGTCCGATACCGACGCGAAGGGCACATGGCGCCGCCCGCCGAGTGCCAGATCGGAGTGAATTTCGTCCGAAACCACCAGAAGGCCATGGTCCGCGCAGACGCGCCCGAACTCCTCGAGCTCGCCGCGCGTCCAGAGCCTCCCGACGGGATTGTGCGGGCTGCACAGGATGAGCATCTTCGCCCGGTGCGCCGCGGCCTTTTTCTTAAGATCATCGAGGTCCATCACGTAGCGGCCGTTGTCAAGGCGAAGCTCGTTGTTGATCACACGCCTTCCGTTGTTCTCCGCCGCGAGCATGAAGGGATGGTAAACCGGCTGCTGCACGATGACGCGGTCGCCCGGCCGGGTGAACGCGCGCACCAGCGCGTTGAGCGCCGGCACCACCCCCGGGCACGGGACCACCCACTCCCGCCGGACCTCCCAGCCGTGGCGGCGCAGCATCCATCCCGTAACCGCGTCGAAATACCCGTCGGTGTACCCGGTGTACCCGAACACCCCGTGCTCGGCGCGTCGAACGAGCGCCCGGACCACCTCCGGCGGCGAGGCGAAATCCATATCGGCGACCCACAGCGGCACGAGGTCCTTCGCCTTGAACACGGC
>CAZEAH010000719.1:0-1569 GCA_964510075.1 uncultured Leptospirales bacterium
CCACGGCGAAGCCCCTGCCGTGCTCGCCCGCCCTGGCCGCCTCGATGGCCGCGTTGAGCGAGAGCAGGTTGACGCGGTCCGAGATGTCGTTGATTATCTCGACGATCGCGCCCATCTCGCCGGAGCTCCGCCGGATGGTGCCCATGCTCGCCTCCATGGTGCCAAGAGCCTCTCTCCCGGAGCGGGCGCTTTCGGCGATGCGGTTGATGAGCGCGTGCGTGTCGCCGACCGCCTTCTCGACGACGCCGAGCGAGCGGCCGAGCTCCTCGATGACCGCGGACAGGTCCGAAAGACTGCGGTTCTGGATCCCGGCGCTCGCGGCGACGGTTTCGATTCCGGCGGTGATTTCCTCCACGGCCGCGCTCACTTCCTCCGTGGCGGTGGCGTGCTCGCGCGTGTTGTCGGTGAACCCCGTCATGCTGATCGAAAGCTCCCGGGTGGAGGCGGCGAGCTCGGATGCGCCGCCGGCCAGTTCATCGCGTATAAAGGTGTTCTGACGGCTGTTTCGGGCCGCCTCTGCGTCGGCCCTTGCACGCGCCTCCTCCACCTCGCGGGTGACGGCGATGAAGTGTTTAATGACCCCGTGCATGGCGAAAAGAATGAAGAGCGTTATCCCCAGCGTGAAGCGCGAAAAGGACAACCCGCTCATGCCATCCAGATGTACGCCGGTGTGAATATACACAATGTCCACCATCGCCCCGAAGATCGCAAGCACTATGCCCGTCAGCGGCGTAGCGAGCTCGCCGTAGCGGCGGTGGCGTACCATGTCCACGAGCACGGCCGCCAGCCCGTACAGAATGACCAGCCCGAGGGTGATGTCGTGCAGCTCATAAAGCGGGCCCTCCTGGCCGCGCCCGTGGTTGCTCTGGTCTTCCAGCCAGTCGACCCGGTGCGCGCTCACCGACACATAGAGGTCGGGCTGCAGGAAAGCGGCCGCCGCGAGGGATAGCGCGACCGCCATACCCGCCAATAGCACGAATCGGTTAAGAGAGCGCCAGCGCCGACCGATCCGAAGCAAATATCCGAGATAGAACGGAAAGCCGGCGATGAACAGCGCACCGGCAACCTGCTCGACTCGGTGAAACCGCATGCCGAGCATAGCGTTACCGATCCAGGACCCGAAGCCCAGAATGGCCGATTCGCTCCCGACGAATACGAGCCCGAGCATCGACATGGCCGCCATGGACGCGTACAGGCCGCTTTTGATTTTGAGCGCCAGATACATGAGGATGAAGGTGCTGATGGCCAGAGCCCCGAAACAGGCGAAGGCGACAACCAGCTGGGATAGCGCCAGCGGCAGTGAAAACTCGTTCATATAATCCCATTCCATGGAGAAGTAGGTGTTCGGCCGGAATGTAGCGCACGTATTTTTACGCGGGGTCAATTTTCCGTAGATATATTGTAAAGATGGCCGGGAGGGCGGGCCGGTTAAGGTGAAACCAAGCATCTGATGCCGCACAACGAAGACCCGCAAAGGCGCAAGGCAATGAATAGCGCGGCGAAATGCAAAGCCCCGGGCGCTCCGCGCCACCCCCGGAGGGGGTTTGGGCTCAATGCCAACTACCGGAT
>CAZEAH010000720.1:0-1568 GCA_964510075.1 uncultured Leptospirales bacterium
CCCCCGGCATGTCCAGATCCGTTGTTATGAGGTCCAGGTCGCGCGCGAAACGGTCATAGAGCTGAAGCGCCTCCTTGCCTTCTCCCGCCGTGGCGACGACCTCATAGCCCTCTGACTCGAGTATCTGTACAATCTGTTTTCGCTGAAATTCCTTGTCCTCGACGACCATCACCCTGTACGGCTTGCCGCTGGGCTTGACCCCGTCGGGCCGTTTGGGATTGAGATTCGGAAAATCGTGCGAGCTCTTCATTACGACTCCTCCCCTGCAATGGTGGGCATGATCCAACGCATGGCTTAAAGCGCTCCGGTATCGGCGCGCTTTAAGCCGGGTGGCTATAAATGTATAATCCCCCCGTGCGGCCTCGTGTCAACCGCAAAATTAGCCGCTGCGGCTCATATCTCCACCAGATCGAAGCCGTTCTCCCCGAGGCCTATCTCCGCCGCGTACTCAAGCTGGTACTCCCACGGAAGGTCGTACAGCGCCCGAAGGTTGTCCTTCGATTCGTCGCGCCCGGCGATCTTCGAGCCCGGAAGCGGCGCCGCCCGGTTGATCAGCTCGGCTGAGGCCCGGTCTATGGCGACCGGGTCGGCAGAGGCCAGGATTCCGATGTTGGGCACTATGGGCGCGTCGTTCCAGTAATAGCAGTCGCACTGCGGGGAGACGTTCATAATATAGTTGATGTACATCCACTTGCCGGGCTTGGTATCGACGATACCTTTGACGTACTCGGCGGTCCGCTCGTGGAGGGGCCTGTGGTCGGTGGTCCATATGACGGGGATCGCCTCGTACGCGCATATGACGGTGCATTCGCCGCAGCTTATGCAGGCCCCGGGGTCGATCTCAGCCTTTTTGTTCTCGTCGAAGCGTATGGCGTCGGCCGGACAGCGCTTTATACACGTTCCGCAGGAGGTGCATTTCTCCACGAGCACCTTCGGCTTCATGTCCGAATGGAGCATCTGTTTGCCCGAGGGCGGCGCGCATCCCATGGCCACGTTCTTTATGGCCCCGCCGAAGCCGTACAGCTCGTGGCCCTTAACATGGGACACCACCAGGACCGCGTCGGCGCCGTGTATGGCCGAGGCGATCTTGATTTCGCTGAAATGCTTCGACTTAACCGCCACGCCGGCATAGTCGTCACCCCTCAGGCCGTCCGCTATAATGACCGGCGCGCCGGCGGTCTCCATGAGGAAGCCGTTGCGTACGGCGTTCTCAAGGTGGTCCACGGCGTTGCTGCGCGAGCCGCGGTAGAGCGTGTTGGTGTCGGTGATGAAGGGCCGTCCGCCCCGCTCGCGCACCAGTTCGACCAGCGTGCGCAGCACCGGAGCGGGCACGAAGGCCAGGTTGCCGTATTCGCCGAAGTGCGTCTTTATGGCCACAAAATCCTTTGCGGCGATGCGCTCACCGAAACCCGCCTTCTGAAACAGCTTCTTCGTTTTGCTGAAGATATTGGCCCTGCTGCTGCACCGGAAATCCGCAAAGTACACAGTGCTCATGCTCTTCCTCCCGTGTATCGACCCCCGGGAGACCGCCGTGTCCGCGGCCTCCGCGGGAAGTATAAGCCAGACCG
>CAZEAH010000721.1:0-1565 GCA_964510075.1 uncultured Leptospirales bacterium
CGATGTTCCCGGTCGGCGCTTTCGCGTTCTCGGGCGGCCTCGAGTCGGCGATCCAGAAGCGGGTGGTGACCGACGCGGAGACGCTCGCCGCGTACGCCCGCACGGCGGTCGAGCAGGCGGCCCCAGCTTTTTACCAGC
Organism: uncultured Leptospirales bacterium; assembly: GCA_964510075.1. Classification (GTDB taxonomy): domain Bacteria; phylum Spirochaetota; class UBA4802; order UBA4802; family UBA5368; genus MVZN01. The sequence continues at coordinate 139 of CAZEAH010000721.1, forward strand.
CCGCGCGGGTCGTCGGCGAAGGGCGGGAAGGCCGTCGAGCGGAACACCCCGAAAACGCAGTCGCCCGCAAGGGCCACCTCGCCGCCCACAATGACGCTTATGGAGCCCGGCGTATGGCCCGGCGTGTGCAGGATATAGGTTTCGGGGCCGAGGTCGGGAAGGTCGAGGCGCGCTTCCACGGCCGCGTCGTGCGCACAGGGGGCGTAGGCGAGGAGTTTTTCCGGGAGCAGGGCGGCGACGAAGGCGACCGCCGCGCCGAACGGGCTGGTGCCCCGTATAACGGGGTTGCGGCCGGCCTCGAGCAAACCCGCCTCACTCCGGTGAACGTACACGGGGCAGGCGAACATCCCCCGTATACGCGCCGCGTTCCCCGCATGGTCGAAATGCGCGTGCGTGAGCGCAAGGCCGTCGAGCCGTTCGATGCCGAGCGTTCGCAGCCGCCCGGAGAGCGGGCGCCACAGAAAGGCCGGGCCGGTGTCGACGAGGAGGTTTCTGCCACCGGCGGACACCAGAAAGACGTTGCTCCTTCCGCCCAGTACCAGGGTGACCGTCTGTCCGTTGTCCGTGGTCCATGTTTTCATACAGATCTCAGGCATCGATCGGACTCTGTCGCGATGCCGTTCTCACCCCCGTGCGTTTGGCATGCGGGACCGGGCCTCCGGGATGACCGTCAAGTCCGCCGCGACCACCCGGTTTTTCCCCCGCGCTTTCGCCTGATAGAGCGCCTCGTCGGCGCGTAAAAGCAGGCGGTCCTTCATGGTAAAATCCTCAAACACGCAGCTCGCCACGCCTATACTCACCGTAAGGCGGACGGTGTCCCCGTCAAAGCGAATCTCGAGTTTCTCCGCCGCTTCACGGATCCGCTCGGCGAGTGTTGTCGCCGCGGACAGGCCCGTTTCGGGCAGGATGGCGACGAATTCCTCTCCGCCGTAACGCGCGATAAAATCGGACGCCCGCTTGAGGGTCTTCCTTAAATCGGTGGCCAGCCTGAACAGGCAGCGGTCGCCGCAGAGGTGGCCGTATGTATCGTTGATCTTTTTGAAATCGTCTATATCGATCATAAGCAGGGAGATCTCCGTGCCGTTTCTGCGCGCGCGGTGTATTTCCTCGACATAGCGCATATCGAACAGGCGGCGGTTGAAGAGGCCCGTAAGGGCGTCGGTTATGGAGAGCTTTTCAAGCTGCCGGTACATCTCCTTGATTTCAAGGATAAGCCTTTCGCGCTCTGCCTCGGATCGTTTGCGCTCGGTGATGTCCCTGCAAACGCAGAACACCAGCTTCTGGCCCTTGTACACGGCACCGTTGGTGCTGATCTCCACGACGAAGCACGCCTGCTGGGTGCACCCGTAGGAGCCGCAGCCGGCCAGGGCTCCGGGGTGGAACTCAAGCAGGATCACGGCGGCAGGGAGCGCGGCAAGGAGCGAAGC
>CAZEAH010000722.1:0-1561 GCA_964510075.1 uncultured Leptospirales bacterium
CCCTTTGCCGGTGCGACAGACAGGCCGGCGCTCCACGCCGGCGTGATCATGCCGTCAGATTTTTCGAATGAGGAACGTATATTCTCGTGGACAACGCCGGCGCGCAGCCAGTCGAACGGCATAATGAGAACGGCCGCGGTGCAGTCGATGAACGATCGGCGCATCGAGTATCCGTCCGCCTGGATGCCGAGGTCGTGCCGTGAGACTTCGAATCCTGCCGCAAGGCGTTGGTGGAACAAGCGTCCGGCTGAAAGGGTAATACTGCGTTCGCCGTATTCTTCGGTTCCGAACAGCGAGTACGTTGCCTGAACGCCGTTAACGCCGTCGGAGTACCCGGCGCGGCTCGAGCCCGCATTCAGACCCTGGAGCGAATACGGGCGGCTATATGCGGCGGAAATAAAATACTTATCGTATAACGCGAGTCCGGCGGGACCGTCGAACGTGGAGCCGACCCCGGCGTCCGAGACCGCCCGGACGAAGGGGAACAGGGCGGCGGGAGCGCGCTCGCGATACTCGAAGGCTGAGGGCGCGGCTGAAACGACCAGCAGGATGATCAGCAGACCGCTCACCGCTCGCGCACGGGGATGATGAAGATGCGTTCCGAATCGGTTCGCTTGACAGATGGGGCGGTCGCCTCTATCAGGCCCACGTGAAGGCCCGTCGAGGCCCGCCTGCCGAGGCCGCGCCCGTCCCACGGCATGGAGAAGAGGCCCGGAAATATATCCCGATACAGAGGGGATTCGTACACGAGTCTGCCGAGGGAGGAGAACACTCTGAAACGAAGGTTGCAGGGCTCATATACGAATACATCGACGCTCGGCCGCTGTTCCGCGCCGATTCTTATAACCGAAGTCGTTTTGAGCGCGCGGAACAGGCGCCTGCCCCCGGCGAAATCCCCCGAAAAGACATTCTCGCGTCCTGGAGTCTGTACGGAGGTAACAAAAAAATCCTCCATGCCGTTGCTGTCGTTGCTCCCTTTGCGCGCGATCGACTGGTGGACCGCAAGTCCGCCGGAGCCTATGTCGACCATGCACGCCTGCCCCTCGTCGCCGGAGGCGGAGCGCCACTGGCCGGCGAGAATGGCGTGCCCTGTGTATGAACCGATCGTCGAATTGAGTGTGCCGTCGCGGTTCGAGTACGCGATGAAATCGACGATCCCGCCGTTGGCGGGCTCGTCGTCGGTGTCGATCGCGACAACTCCGTCGGTATTCCATAGACTGCTTGTGTAATTGTTGCAGTAAACGTCAATAACGCCGTTCCCGTTCGTGTCGCCGGTCGCGTCGGTTTCGTCCGCCATGCCCGGCCGGGTGAGATGTACCACGGCGAAGCGGTCATCGTAGGGGGTTTCAGGCCGGTCGAACGACCAGAGAGTGATCGGCTCCGTGCCGAGGCACTCGTTGGTGCCGTAATACATGGTGACGAACAGCGGAGAGATGTCGATAAACGTCTCTTCCTCGTCGCGGTAAACAAGCTCGACCCAGTCGCTTCCGGGAACATTGCACGTTATCTCGTTGAGAAGGAGCGTGCCCGCGCGAAGAGGGCCCGGCGAAAGGGACAGGAG
>CAZEAH010000723.1:0-1555 GCA_964510075.1 uncultured Leptospirales bacterium
GCCTGGAGCTCTTCCTTAAGCGCGAAGACCTTGTGCACACGGGATCGCACAAGCTGAACAACACGCTCGGACAGATCCTTCTGGCGCGCTCCATGGGAAAGCGCCGCGTGATCGCCGAGACCGGGGCCGGACAGCACGGCGTCGCGACCGCAACGGCCGCCGCGCTCACCGGCATGGCGTGCCGCGTCTACATGGGGGCGGAGGACGTCGCCCGGCAGGCGCCGAACGTTCATCGGATGGAACTCCTGGGGGCCGAGGTGGTGCCGGTGGAAACCGGTCAGCGTACCCTAAAAGACGCGGTGAGCGAGGCGATGCGCGACTGGGTGGCGAGCGTCCGCGGCACGCACTACCTTATCGGCTCGGTAATCGGGCCGGCGCCCTTCCCGCGGATCGTGCGCGACTTCCAGTCGGTCATCGGGCGCGAGGCCCGCTCGCAGATGCGCCGCATAACGGGACGCGACCCCGACACGGTGGTCGCCTGCGTGGGAGGGGGGAGCAACGCCGCGGGCGTGTTCGCCGCCTACCTCGGGGCCAGGCGCACGGCGCTCGTCGGCGTCGAGGCCGGGGGCCGTTCGCACGCGCCCGGCGACCACAGCGCCTCTCTGGGCAGGGGACGCCCCGGCATCTTTCAGGGCAGCCGTACGTATCTTCTTCAAACGGACGAAGGGCAGGTGCTGCCGGTGCATTCCATCTCAGCGGGGCTTGACTATTCAGGCGTTGGGCCGGAGCACAGCCATTTTAAAGACAGCGGCCTGGTCCGTTACGCCGAGTGCTCGGACGCCGACGCGCTTCATGCCTGCCTGGAACTCACCCGCACCGAGGGGATCATCCCGGCGCTCGAAAGCAGCCACGCCCTGGGCTACGTCATCAGAAACCGGCGCGCGCTGCGCGGCAAAACCGTGCTCGTCAACCTGTCGGGCCGCGGCGACAAGGACATGGGAATAATCGAGGAGGCGTTGAGAAAATGAACGGCTACAACGGCGTGTACCTGATGGGTAACTATCCCAACGCTGAGCGTTTCAAAGAGGCCGCGCGTATGGGCCTGGAGCGCTTCGACTTCCTGGAGGTGGGCGTCCCCTTCTCCGATCCCGTGGCCGACGGTCCGGTCATCGCGCGCGCCGGGGAGGAGGTGCTCGGAGGGGGCTTCCGGCTCGACGATCTGCTCGATTCGGTCGCCGACATTCGGCGTACGGCGCCCGCGGGTAAAAAGATTTACTTTATGAGCTACGCGAACCCGGTGCACAGCCCGGGGCTTGCCCGTTTCGCGAAGATGGCGCGCCGCGCCGGTGCCGACGGCCTCATAGTGCCCGACGTTCCCTTCGTCGAGAGCGCGCCCTTCCGCAACGCCCTCGCCGACGAGGGGCTCGAATACATCGATTTCGTCACGCCGGAAAACACGCCCGGACAGATCGAGGCGACCGCGCGCGCGGCGCGGGGCTTTCTCTATTTCGTCTCGATCCGGGGAATAACGGGAAGCGGCTTCACGCTGGACGCCGCCACGCGCGCTAAGATACGCCGCGCACGGCGGGTAAGCCGCGTCCCGGTGGTGATGGGC
>CAZEAH010000724.1:0-1538 GCA_964510075.1 uncultured Leptospirales bacterium
CGGTGCGGGGCGCAGGCGCAAGATGCCCCCTTTCGGGGGCCCCTTCATTCGACATTTCGATTATTCTCCTAGCGACGCCTGCCTTTGATTTCATACAGCTTTCTGAACATGGCTTTCCCCTCTCCATCGAATATCAGGATGGTGGCGTTGTTAAAGAAAACATAATTTACGCGGTAGGGACTCAGGTGATAGGCCCGCACGACCAGCCTGTCCTTAAGGGTATAGGGTTTTCCGGTTGCGGGATCGACGCCGGCCTTCGGGTTTTTCGGATATTTTACCAGTACGGTCGCGCCTTTACCATCCGGATTATCATACTCGTAATTCTTAATATCGTCCGGATACGGTACGAAGTTCCGGATGCGCTCGCGCTCGGGAACCGGCATTTCGAAACTCGATTTGGTTTTTTCGATCTTCTCGAATGTCGCAATGGTGAAGATGTACATCTCTATGGGCTCTTGCCAGCGGCTCTTGAGTATAAGCTCTATCTCGAGAAGCTCTCCCTTTCCTCCCGGGTCGATACGCCTGTTGAAGTAACAGTGCTCGACTTCGAATTTCTCGCTGTACTGCGCCTGCACCGGTATATTGGTAATAATCGACGCTTTTGCCTTCGGTTCAGGCGCGTCCTTTCCCGGTCCCGCCTGGGCAAAAAGCGCCACGGGAAGGATTATGAACGCTGCGGCCAGCATTTTAATGCGCATGGTCAACTCCGGAGAAGTGTTGGATTCCCTATTCTTATCGGAGCGGACCGAGGCAAAATTGAGGAAATTACCCGTTACAGGCCCATGAAGCGCGCGATGATCATCTTCATTACCTCGGATGTTCCCGCGTAGATAGTTTGAATGCGGGCATCGACGTAGAACCTCGAGATGAGGTATTCCGCGCAGTATCCATATCCGCCGAAGATTTGCAGGCACCGGTCCGCAACCCGTTTCGCCATCTCCGTAACCCAGAACTTGGCCATGCAGGTTTCGCTCATCACCGACTTCCCCTCCATGTGGGCACGTATAAGATCGTCCACGAAGCTCCTGCCTACCGCGATCTCGGCCGCAAGCTCCGCGAGGACGAACTGCGTGTTCTGAAACTTGGAGAGGGGTTTGCCGAAAAGCCGGCGCTCCTTCGCGTACTCCACGGTAATCTCCAGGCAGCGCTCCGCTGCCGCCTGGGCGCCCACGGCACATACCAGACGCTCGGGCTGCAGCTTCTGCATAAGATATATAAACCCCATGCCCTCCTGGCCCAGCAGGTTTTCCTCGGGGATCTCACAGTCATCGAAAAACAGTTCCGCGGTGTCCTGCGCCTTCAGGCCGATTTTTCGAATGGGCTCTCCGCGCTCAAAACCTTTTGTTCCGCGCTCGACGACGAAAAGACGCTCCCCGTCGCAGGGGTCGGACGTGACAAAGATCGGGTAGTCGAAGCGATCCGCGACGAGGCGACATGCCAGGGGGGTGTCACCTCGCGCGGGAGAAGCCCAGCACAACATCCCGGCGAGCGAACCTGCGCGAAATGCCCGTAACGGCGACATGCGACATCCTCGGTTG
>CAZEAH010000725.1:0-1527 GCA_964510075.1 uncultured Leptospirales bacterium
ATCCAGGGGAAGTATTGTGGTTATCGAACAAACGCGGATAAGGATCAAACGGCTTCCTCTCGAGTAACCCGGCCGGGGATTCCCTACTCGGGATTCGGGAAGCTTTTCCCGGGGTATTCCGGGCATTTTACGATGAGTAATGGTAAAACCTTAGTTCTTGAACTTGCTCAATTTTTCCGGTGATGGCAGAAAATCGTCAATAGACAGTAATGACAATATATGCATCTCGGAAGGTGCGGATTCGAATCCGCACCTTCCGAGATGCATATACAGTTGCCCCGGCGGCTACTTCCCCTTCTGCCGCCTCTCGTACTCCTCTTTCGACATGGTGGTCGCCTGAACGCGGTAGCGCTTGATGCTGTCCTTCGAGAAATCGTCCTCGAAGACGATGTCCCTGCCGTTGTAGACCCTTAGATCGGCGATTCGAAGCGCCGCGTTCCGGTTGGAAAAACCGATCTTTCCGCCCGAAAGCGCCTCGGGGGCCTCCGCCTCGAGCGCCTTTCGGCCGTCCAGGTACAGGGTGGCGCGGTTTTTCTTAACGCGTACCTCGGCGCGGTACTGGCGGTTGTATTCCAGCGGAACGTCTTTCGCCGCGAAATCGGTGATGACGAAGTTGCCCTTTATATGGGGCCGCAGTGTAGTGTCGCGCACGGACGAGCCGTGAAAGACGAGCGACGCGTCCTTCGCGCCGTCGGCCTTCAGCTTGAAGCCGTAGTAGGTGCGGAAGTCCTGCGCGGCGAAAAAGACCACCATTTCGGAGGGAGTGCCCGGCGTTCCGCCCATCTCGAAATTAAACTGGATGGAGGAGTACTCGGGAATCGGATCCTCGGTGATGATGGAGTTGTAGTTGACCAGCTCGCTGTTGTCGTGTTTGCGGGTTGTGCGCAGGCTTTCCACAAGCGAAAACTCTCTGTTGTCGCTCCGGATCTCCCACTTCCCGGTGATGTTAAGCCAATTGTATTTTTTTTCCTGGGCGTACGGCATTGTAACGAAAAAAGCCACAACGACAAGCGAAAGAAGCACTCTATATTTTTTCATTATTGTCATGTCGTTTTCGTTCTTAATGAGGGCAATGAACCTTGGCATTGCCCTCAGGAAATTTTTATACGAAAGATTATTGAACATCGAGCACAAACACTTCGGATGATCCTTCATTCAGAGTGAGGGAGTTAATGGGGTTTCCATTAATGGAGTTTATCGTTGCCGGGATAAAGTTACCACCACCATCATCTATATCGCATTCGACTGTTCCCGCCAGCTTATTTACTTCCTTGGTTTCTGTTTGAACATCGGTATTGGCATATCCTCCGGCAGTGCTCCATTGCTGGTCGCCGCTCGCCCATACGATGTTATTGATAGCGGCCGCGCTTCCACTGCTATTTACCCATGCCACCTCGGTAGTGTCCGATGAACACGCCACAATCGCCGCGAACGCGGCCATCATCATAAATGTCGTCAGCCTCTTCATATCGTTGGTCCCTCCGTATGATGTATACCGTTGTGCGTCCCCGGAAGGCGACATTGGCC
>CAZEAH010000726.1:0-1519 GCA_964510075.1 uncultured Leptospirales bacterium
GTACCCGGCCGTGCTCGAGCTTTTCGCCGATAACGATTTTCACCGGGTCAACATCCGCGAGATATACCGCAAATCCGGCATCAGCCCCAGCACCATCTACCGGTATTTCCCCTCGAAAGAGGACCTGCTGTTCGCCATCCTCGACGAGAAGATCGGCGAGATCGGCGTTCTGGTGCGCGAGCACATCAAGGGCATCGAGAGCGCCAGGGAAATCCTTCGCAAAATCTTCTGGGTTACGATGGACTATTACGACCGCAACCCCGGCGTCGCCGTTACCGCCTTTATAACGGTTCCGATGCGCGCGTGGATGAAGGAGCGTTCATACCGGAGGGAGGACGCCTCGGCCATCCTCGCCGAGGTGGTCAAGCGCGCCCGCGAACGGGGGGAGATCGATCCTTCCATTCGGACCTCTCAGATCCTGGACCAGTATTACATGCACTGCTACCGGCAGATCCACCTGTGGTATTTCAACGGGATGACGGCGAAGCTTGTGGACCGCATCCCGGTGTTCTTCGACGTCCTGTGGAAAACGCTCAGCCCGCCCGCTTCGGGCGGATGAGTCCGAATCATTTCGCGTACGACAGCGAGGTGCTCCATGAACGAAGAAGCGAAGGGTTTCAGGCTTCCCCTGATGGTGAGAGGAGATATCGACGGCTTCATCGGCCTTTTCATCGACAATCTCGTCAACCTGCTCCTCATCACCGGGCTCTGCATGTCGCTCGGCATGGGGGCCGATCTCGTCTTCGGCCGCATCCTCCCGGGAACGGCGTTATCGGTGCTTGCCGGTAATATCTTCTATTCCTGGCAGGCCAGAAGGCTCGCGAGGAGAGAGGGCCGGGACGACGTCACGGCGATTCCCTACGGCATCAACACCGTGAGCCTGTTCGCGTACTTTTCGTTCATCATCGCCCCGGTCTATCTGCAGACGAAGGACGCCGCCCTGGCCTGGAAGGTGGGCGTGGCCGCCTGCCTTGTAAGCGGCGTCTTCGAAGGGCTCGGGGCATTCGTGGGCGAGCGGCTCCGGCGCGTCACTCCGCGCGCGGCGCTCCTTTCGACGCTCGCCGGCATCGCCATCGCCTTCATCGCGCTGAACCATGTCTTTCCTCTGTGGGAGAAACCGCTCATCGCCTTCGTGCCGCTGGCCTTCATTCTTATCGAGTACTTCTCGCGCGCCAGGCTGCCGTTCGGCATACCGGCCGGCCTCTACGCGCTGGTGTGCGGCGGAGCGATCGCGTGGGGAATGGGAGCGATGGACGCCGGGGCGCTCGTTCGCTCGCTCGACGGGGTGGCGCTGTGCCTGCCGTCCCCTGCCTTCGCGGAGATGGTCCGGGGACTCTCCGACATCCTGCCTTACCTCTCCGTGGCGGTCCCGATGGGAATACTGAGCTTTTTCGGCACCCTTCAGAACATAGAATCGGCCGCGGCCGCCGGCGACGAGTTCCCCGCCACACCGGCGCTCGCCATGAACGGCATCGGCACAGTCGTCGGGGCGCTCTTCGGTTAGCCCATTCCCACCACC
>CAZEAH010000727.1:0-1517 GCA_964510075.1 uncultured Leptospirales bacterium
GGATAAATCACTTTCAAACAATGGAAAATTCGCCAGGAAAACCGACGTCTGTTTTTCGGGCTGTCTTTCAATGCCTCGTCGGAATAAAACAACCGACGGCCTCTTCCCGCCGTATGATGAAAGCAGGGCTCCGAAATCGGTATCGGCCGATACCAACACCCTGTCCTCGGATAACGCCCGGTCAAAAATCTCTACATCACTCGATTTTTGTAGTCCATAATCACGAACATGGGCCGCGTCAAAACCTGCGCGACGAAGAGCCTCCGCGAATTGCGGAGAGAGCGCGTTATCGACCAGAAATCTCATCGGGAACGAACAAGCGGAAGCTCGCGTTCCCGCACCGACTCGGCCGCGTAGCGTAAGGCTTCGCGGAGATCTTCAGCTTCGAGATCGGGAAAAGCCGCCAGAATCTCCTTCTCTTCCATTCCATCCGCCATCATACCGACTACCGTAGCGACCGGGATTCGTAATCCCCTTATGCAGGGAACTCCGGCCATCTGAGCCGTATCTATCGTTATTCTGGTGAAAACCATAGCATTCTCCTGTGGTCATATGTCCTTTTCTATCAGGACATAGCCGTTCAATCGGAAACGATACTGTCGCGCATACATAACGAAATTTCGAATTTATTCGGATACGGTAACCAGATAAGACATACAAACCTTGCCTTTAAGATACTTTCACCTCACCGTTTTGTCAACATCCATACCGTTTCACCGCCCTCCACGCAAAAAGACGCGGTCGCCCGCGTCTTTTAATCGTCCAATTGTTCGGATACAATCAGCGCACCAGGCGGCTGACCGTCTCCTCTTTCAAGCTGGATATGGCGCCGAGCGACGAGGCGTCCCGCGCCGCGAGCGCGTCCTCGACCGAGCCCACAAGAGCGCCTATCCTCTCGCCGCTCGCCACGTTGCTTGCCGCGATGTTCTCCACCTCCACCTGCAGGCGCGTGAGTTTGGCCACGTCGCCCGCTATAAGACCGCCTATGCTCTCGCGCCGCGCGGCGAGCACAGAGGGCGAATCGGATTGGCCGACGAACTCGCGAAGCACCGCCTGCCCCTCGAAACGCGTGCCGTCGAGGATCGACGCGGCGTTCCTACCGCCCTTCGCCATGTCGTCCTGCAGACGGACAATGCCGTCGCGAATAATCTGGTTTCGGGTAAGCGTGGTCTGTATTTCACGGAGCTCTTTCTGTATATTGTCGATGCGCGAGGCGACCCTGTTCTCAATTTCGATCCTGTCGGTGCGGAGCCCGTCCCCGCGTCTTCCGTCGGGGGCCTCCTCCTCCACCTGCCGCTGATTGCTGATCTTCCGTGCCGAACCAAGAATGGCGTCGATGGAAACCTTCATTCTTTCACCCTCCCTTGTGAGCGCTGCCCTGCGCACAATCGCGCCCGAAACTACCCGATTATGCCAGACGCAGTGTAAAAAGGCGATACGTATTTGTCAAACACTAATCATAATGTGACATAATTTTTTTGATTAGAGGGTATACTGTACACTACTGAGAACAATGG
>CAZEAH010000728.1:0-1516 GCA_964510075.1 uncultured Leptospirales bacterium
CAGGACGGCAGCGACAGTATCCCGGCGGCTAATACCAGCAGTACGCACGTTGTTGCTTTTCTCATTCTACGCTCCTTCCTCCGGCGCGCTTTCTATGATTGATGAACGGCCCGTTCTGCCGGGCATCCGCCCGCCGCGGACTATCCGGAAGCGGTTGATCCCGTGTGTCAGAAATCCCCTCCGGAATCGAATACGGGCGTCACAATCCAAACCGCATCATTCGAATATTGCAAGGATTTAATTGCCCCACAGCGCGTCCCGAAGCCCCGAGGCGCGCCGTACCGGCGTCTGAACCGCGGCCCGGAACACCTCCGCCGGAGACCATATCTCCACCGAACGGCGCGCACGGGTTACCCCGGTGTATATCAGCTCCCGGGTGAGGACCGGAGAGGTCCTTTCGGGCAGGATGAGCAGTACGCGGTCGAACTCGTAGCCCTGGCTTTTATGCACCGTCATCGCGTAGACCGTTTCGTGTTCGGGGAGCAGACGCGGCATGATTGAACGCGCGCTTCCGTCGGGTGCCGGAAACCATGCCGCGGGCCCGTCCGCGCCGTCGAGTATGACCCCGATGTCTCCATTATACAGGCCGAGCGAATAATCGTTGCGCGTCACCATCACCGGCCTTCCGGAATACCAGCGCCGCCGGGGGTCGAGCAGCCCCTCGTCGCGGAGCAGGCGTTCGACGGCGTCGTTGACGCCCGTAACGCCGAGGGCGCCGCTCCTGAGCGCGCAGAGAAGCGCCGCCTCGCCCTTCAGGCGAAAGACCTCGAGCGGTTCAACGGCCGACGCGGCGGACGCGAGGCTTGCCAGCGCCGATTCGCGAAGCGCGCCGCCGAGCGTGTCCGCCCTCACCTCTTCCCTTATGCGTACGATGTCCCGTCCCTCGCGCAGGATGCGGAGCGCTTCGCCGCCCTCGCCCTCGCGGACCGCGCGCGCGAGGGCCCCTATACCGCCCGATTCGTCGAAGCGGTAGCTCTTCTTCAACTGGACGATCGAGTCCGCAATGGGACGGGCGTCCGGACTCGAGGGTGGAGCGAACCGGGCGGGCCGTGCGACGAGCGCCGCGAATTTCTCGGTGCAGCGGCGAGCATGGTCGCCGCAGATATCCCCCAGCACGGCGCCCGCCTCGACCGACGAAAGCTGGTCGCGGTCGCCCAGCAGGATGAGACGCGCGTCGGGAAGAAGGGCGTCGACAAGCTTCGCCATAAGCGGCAGGTCGGCCATGGAGCATTCGTCGACCACGACCACGTCGTGGGGAAGCGGGTTCGCCGCGTTGTGTCTGAAATAGGGCGTGCCGGGAACGCTTTCGAGGAGCCGATGCAGCGTCTGCGCGGTGACCGGAACGCTCGCACGCACCTCCGGGGCGCAGGGCAGCGCCTCCACGGCATCCCTGACCGCCTCCTGCAGGCGCACGGCCGCCTTGCCGGTCGGTGCGGCGAGCGCCGCGCGCAGGCGGCGTCCGCCGGCGAGGGCCTGCTCGGCCAGAAGCGCGAGTATGCGCACCACCGTGGAGGTC
>CAZEAH010000729.1:0-1515 GCA_964510075.1 uncultured Leptospirales bacterium
ACCGCGGAAAGGTACCGCGCGGAGGATTTTACCGATGGGCTCCTGGAGGACGACGAGGTCGGCAGGTTGCGTGAGTCCATACGGAACCTGCCTGAAAAGCTGCGTTCCGTGATGGAGCTCGCCGTCGAGGGACGGGGTGAGGCGGAGATCGCCGCGACGCTCGCCATACGGCGCGGTACGGTGAAATCGCGCCTGTCGCGCGGGCGTGACCTGCTCGCCCGGAGCATGAAAGGAGGTGAGACGCGATGAAGGCGACGAACGACGAAAAAATCATGAGCGCCGAGATACGGCGCAGGATGGAAGACGACGGCTGGAACTACGCGATCGCGGGAAAGGTGCTCGCGCGCAGAAGGAAAACCATGCGATTCAGGGCGCTTGCCGGAACGTTCTCGGGGGCGGCGCTGGCGACGGCGCTCGCCTTCTTCGTGATCCTTCCGGGCCGCGTCGATACGGGTAACGGCGCGCTGTACGACTTCGTGAACGCACAGGTGGACGGGGCGTACGGCGAGGTGTTCGCCGGCCCGGTGAAGGCCGATCCATCGACCGGCGTGTTCGCGGCGAACGACGCCACCGAGGCCTTTATCGACGCGGTGATGATGGAGCGCTGAAAGGAGGTGGCCGGCCGGGTACGCGCAGGGAAGGCCGCCGGTTCAGTAGACGGTCACCATCCGGTAGCCGCTGATTTTATTAATGGAGGTCTCGGCGTTATAGGCCGTCGAATTATTGAAGTAGCCCGCTCCGTATCGATCTACCAGTTTATCGTCGTCCTCGTCCCATTCTATAATTCCCACACGATAGAAATACACGCCGGGACCGGGCGGTGTGTGCGAGTAGTCTCGTGTCGATGAGCTGTCCAGGTTCTTGTAGGTGCCGCCTTCACCGCCGCCGCTTTCATTTTCGAACCGGCTGGCAAGCAGGTCGTAATCGTCGTATTCGTCGCGGGTCACGTAGATTTCATAGCCGGCGAAATCGCTCAGGCCGGGATTTTCGTCCCACCGTATCGATACGGTATTCGACATCGCGTCATACTCCGCCTCGATCGAAAACGACGAGCGCGCGGTGATGGCGCTTTCGATGAAGTCCATAGTGTACGAACATCCCGCAAGGAGCAGCACCAGCGCCCCCGGCGCGAAACGCCGCGGTATCACGTATAATCCTTTGCCGTTCATCCGCATTCCATAATAACCATGGCTAAAAACTCGCGAAAAAGCTCCCTTCAAGTACGGCCTTTTCCGCGCACTCCACCAGACGCCGCAGTTCCACCGAATGATTGTACGAGGCGCGGAGTTCCATTCCGATCCAGGGGGCCGCGAGCCTCAGCGAGCCGAAAACGCCGTACAGAATGTATCCGTCGCCGCGCTCACGGTGCAGCGGTGCCGCGGTATCCCAGTAGCTGCTCACTCCTCCGGAAAGAATCATCTTATAAGAAGAAAGCGGTCCGCCCGCCCCCGCGAAGAAATTATATCCCAGCGAGGCGCGCAGTTCGCGAAGCGGCGAAACCTCAATGCGTTCCTC
>CAZEAH010000730.1:0-1507 GCA_964510075.1 uncultured Leptospirales bacterium
CCCGGCGATCGTCGTAAAGACGGGAAGCCGGATCACCGCAATAAAGGGCGACGAGCGCGTCAGCGGAGTCACGGTGGCCGCCGGCGGCGCGGAAGAGATCCTGGACGTGGAGGGTGTGTTCCTGTACCTGCACGGCAACAAACCCATCGTCGACTACCTGTACGGAGCGATCGAAACCACTGCGGAGGGGTGTATAGCCGTGGATCGCGAGAGCATGGCCACATCCATTGAAGGGGTGTACGCCATCGGCGACGTCACCTGCAAGAAGGTACGGCAGGTGGTACTGGCGGCCGCCGAGGGGTGCGTCGCGGCGCTTTCCGCCGAACAGTACATCAACAAGCGCGACCGCGCCGTTTCTCAGTGGTCGCACTGATCGTCCGGCACGGTATCACTCTAAAGCGACGCCCGTGCCGAAGAAGGCGTCGGCGCGCTCGCGCACGAGATCGTAGATGCCGTCGAAACCGCCGTTGGACATGATGAGCACCACGGTGTCTTCCCCGCGGTCGAGCCCCTCGAAGAGGGCCGTGACGATCGAAGGAGCATCCCCGAAAAGGCGCGCGTTCCCGCGCCGCTCGTTGATGTCTCCGACCACCTTTTCGATATCTATGCGGTCCTTCTGGGGGATGCCTTCGAGCCTGTACGGCGTCTTGATGAACACCCGGTCCGCCTGTCCGAACGCGCCCGGCAGATCGTTCTGAAACACGTTACGCCTGCTGGTGGCGCTGCGCGGTTCGTAAAGGGCCCACAGGCGGGCAGACGGAAAACGCTCGCGCATAACGCCGATCACGCCAGCGATCGCCGTGGGGTGATGGGCGAAGTCCTCGTAGACCCTGAAGCCCTGCCGCGCGTAGATGAGCTCCTGCCTGCGCCGCACGCCCTCGAAACTCTCCACGCCGCGTCTCAGCGCTTCGGGCTTTACGCCGAGCCGGAGCGCCATGGCCGATGCCGCGGCGATATTGGCGCGGTTGAACTCCCCGAAAACGCGCGAACGGAGAGCGATGCCGTCACCCCCCGGCACCTGGAGCAGGAGGTTCGACCACTCGCCGTCGGCTCCATGGTCCACGCAGCGATAGTCGGCGCCGGGCCCTCCGAAGCTGATGCACGGCGCGAAGGAACGTCCGGTGAGGTCCGCCAGCACCGGATAATCGGCCGAGTATACTATCGCGCCGTTGGACGGAACCACATTGATCAGTCGGCGGAACCACAGCGCGATCTCGTCCAGGTCGCGGTAAATGTCCGCGTGGTCGAACTCGAGCGAGGTGAGCACCAGGTGCTGTGGCCGGTACACGGAGAACTTGGGCACCTTCTCGAAAAACGCGGAATCGTATTCGTCGCCCTCGACGACAAAATGCTCTCCGCCGCCCAGACGGAAGTTCGAACCGTAATTTTTCGGCACGCCGCCGACGAAAAACGAAGGGTCAAACCCCGCCTCGACAAGGATATGCGAAAGCAGGGCCGTCGTTGTGGTCTTTCCGTGCGTTCCGACCACGGCGATAACTTCCTTTCC